>CAMBJI010000055.1 GCA_945867725.1 Bordetella parapertussis | reverse complement strand
ATCGCCATTGTGCCGGTATCACGTGTGGTGGGTTCTATCGAGGAGGCGTTTGCACTTGCCAAACAAGAGCGCGGCGAGCTGCCGCGCGCGACCAATTTCATTTCCGGGCCCTCTCGCACCGGAGATATCGAGCAGACGATTGTGCTGGGTGCGCACGGCCCTTACCGGGTGCACGTGATTCTGGTGCGTGACGTCTGAGCATGACGGCTGAATCAAGGGGAGCTCAACTGAAGCCGAAAATTCTCGTCACGCGCGCGGTGTTTCAGGAAGTGATCGATCATCTATCGCAATATTTTGATGTCGATTCAAACCAATCGGACGAAGTTTTTTCCGATGCTGAGCTAATAAGGCGGCTGCAGGGCAAGGCGGGTGTCTATGCCAATCCTACCAACCTCATGTCGGCTGAAGTCATACGCAGCGCACCTGAGTTGCGCGCGATCTGCAACATGGCGGTGGGCTATAACAATATTGATGTCGCCGCTGCGACAGCCGCGGGCATCATGGTGACCAATACACCGGATGTGCTCAACGAGACCACCGCTGATTTTGGCTGGACCCTGTTGATGGCGACGGCTCGACGCGTCACAGAATCCGAGCATTATCTCCGCGCCGGTCAGTGGAAAAAATGGATGTATGACAGCTTCATGGGTGTGGATGTGCATGGCAGCACTCTGGGTGTCATTGGAATGGGCCGCATCGGTCGGGCGGTTGCGCGCCGTTCGATGGGTTTCAATATGAAAGTCATCTACAACAACCGTTCGCGTCTGGCACCCGAGCTGGAAGCCGAAGCGAACAATGCGCAGCACGTGAGCCGCGAAGAGCTCTTGCGCAGTGCCGACCATGTGGTGCTGGTGCTGCCCTACTCGAAAGAGTCGCATCATTTGATCGGTGCAGCCGAGCTGGCGTTGATGAAGCCGACGGCAACGCTGATCAATATCGCGCGCGGTGGTATTGTCGATGACGCTGCGCTGATTGATGCGCTCAGTGCTGGAAAAATCGCTGCTGCCGGTTTGGATGTGTTCGAGAATGAGCCAGCATTCAACCCCGGCTTTCTGAAGCTGAGTAATGTGGTGCTCACGCCTCACATCGGTAGCGCCTCTGGTGCGACGCGCCGCGCAATGGCGGACTGCGCTGCGGACAATTTGATTGCTGCGCTTTCAGGTCATCGTCCACCGAATTTGCTGAACCCAGAATCATTCAAATAACAACCAAGACGCTCGAGAGGGCAGGAGATACCGATGGCCGATTTCACGATTGTTCAGCAGCACAGCTTGTCAATGGAGGGAGCTCGCGCTGCCGCACAAAAAGTGGCCGACCAGATGGCGGTTGATTATGAAATGACGTACCAGTGGGAAGGTGATGTACTGGAGTTCAAGCGCAGCGGATTTTCCGGTACGCTCGCGCTCACGGAAGGCAGTGTTCAGCTTGAGGTTGTGCTTGGTTTCATGCTTCGCGGTTTTGCGAAAAAAATTGAAGAGCAAGTGAGCAAGAACATGAACAAAGTGTTCTGCGGCGACGTCGATCAGAACGCGGCCTAAAAGTGGGCAAGCGGGCCTGCTGGCCCGCACTTGCACTGATCAGACTTCCAGCAATTCCACATCAAAAATCAGGGTCGCGTGTGGTGGTATCACGCCGCCTGCACCGCGCGCGCCGTAGCCAAGCGCTGAGGGAATGACCAGCCGGCGTTTGCCGCCAACCTTCATGCCTTGCACGCCCTGATCCCAGCCTTGAATGACTTGGCCGGCGCCGAGTGAAAATTCGAAGGGTTCGTCACGATCCACGCTGGAATCAAATTTCTCGCCAGGACTGCCGTCGTCGTTTTGCAGCCATCCAGTGTAGTGAACCGAGACAAACTGGCCTGCCGCCGCCTCGGCACCATCACCAACGGTCAGTTCTTCGTATTGCAGGCCAGAGGCCGTCATGATCAGGGACATGGTCTTTCCTTCAGGGTGGGTCAACAAGAGTCCGGCATTCTAGCAGCCACGACCCTCTTATAATGCGGGACGATCATGATGCCTCTTTTTACCTCCCTCTTGCGCGCCATCGCCTCTCAGCTGCACTTCCGCATGCTGCTGATGACGCTATTACCCTTGTTGATAGGGCTAGTGCTGTGGGGTTTGCTTTTGTGGCAAGGACTACAGCCATTGATAGACCAGCTGCATCAATGGTTCTCTGATTATTCGCTGTTCAGGGAAGTGGGCGAGCGAATGGACGCTTGGGGTCTGTCAGCGATCAGAACGCTGATGGTGCCGTTGCTGGCGATGTGGCTCTTGCTACCGCTGATGATTCTGAGCGCATTGTTACTCGTCGTCCTGTTGTCCATGCCCGCTATTGCGCGCCACGTCGCGGCAAATCATTACCCTCAGCTCGTCATGCGCCACGGTGGTTCCTTTGCCGGCAGCTTGTGGATTTCCTTGTCATCGTTCGCTGTATTTCTAATCATTTGGTTGGTAACGCTGCCGCTGAACCTCGTACCTTTGTTTGCGCTGTGTATTCAGCCATTGCTCTGGGGTTGGTTGACCAGTCGGGTGATGGCCTATGATGCGCTGGCCGATTTTGCCGATGATGATGAACGCCGCGCGATACTGAATCAACGGCGCTGGCCTTTGCTCGCCATCGGCGTGGCTACTGGCAGTCTCGGTGCCGTACCCGGTTTGCTGTGGCTGGGTGGTGTGGTTTCGGTGATTCTGTTTCCGCTGCTGGCAGCGCTGGCGATTTGGCTTTATTTGCTGGTTTTTGTGTTCAGCGGTTTGTGGTTTCAGCATTACTGTCTTGAGGCGCTAGCTCGCTTGCGCAGCACACACATGAATGCCGATGATCCGAGCCGCATCATCGATATCAACTAACCTCTATCAACGGGCAATCTATGAGTTTTGGCATCATCATCATTGGCGATGAAATCCTGTCGGGCAAGCGCACCGACAAGCATCTGGCGAAGCTGATCGAGCTGTTGTCCGCGCGTGGCCTGAGTCTTTCGTGGGCTGAGTATGTGGGTGATGATCCTGCGCGAATTACCGACACGCTCAGGCGCACCATGGCCACGACGGATATTGTTTTTTCTTGCGGCGGCATAGGCGCTACGCCTGACGATCACACCCGCCAATGTGCTGCTGCCGCGCTCGGTGTACCGCTGGTACTGCATCCTGAGGCTAAGGAAAAAATTCGCGAACGCATCCGTGACGCGGCACTGGAATCCGGTGTCGAGCCTGACTTCGATAAGCCTGACAATCTGCATCGTCTGAAGATGGGCGAATTTCCGCAGGGCGCGGAGATCATTCCGAATGCCTTCAATAAAATTCCGGGCTTCGCTGTACGCAACGGTCACGGTGGTGTTCATTACTTTCTACCGGGCTTTCCGGTGATGGCTGAGCCGATGATGAACTGGGCGCTGGATACCCATCATGCCGATTTGTTTCATCAATTCGCCTACACCGAAAAATCCGTGATCGTGCATGACGGTATCGAGTCCACACTGACACCCTTGATGGAAGCGCTCGAAGCGGAATTTTCGGGTATTCGTGTGTTCAGTCTGCCCAGTGTCGGCGATGGCACGCGGCGCCGACACATCGAACTGGGTGTCAAGGGTGATCCTGAACTCGTCGAACTTGCTTATGCCCGCATGCTGACCGGTCTGGATTTATTGAAGCAGGAGTATGTAGTCAGCTGAGGCTGACTGACTTGTTTCAGGACGCTGTGGCTTTCCCCTGATCGAGCAATCCCTGAGTGCGTACATCATAGGTTTATAAATCCACCTTCATGTAAGGCACATAATCGTTTCGCTCGATAGCAGCTTGTTTGCCATCTTTCCGGTTTGATTGACACCCTTCCGTAATGGTGTTCGCCCTCAAAAGTAGCGGGGTCGAAGAATGGTGAGCCAATCTGGCGCGGAGCGCACCACGGGTAGGATCAGGTGTGACCGCGAGTGCGACGAATGGTCGCTAAAACGATCTTCATCGCGTACAAAATAATCAGCGTTCCGATTAAATCACCGATGAACATGGCGGTAAACCCAGTCAGCGTGTCCGTGTGTACGGCTCTCAGCGTGTACCAAACCGAGTGCAGGAGAGCACTCACGAACGCATAAACGAGGCAGAGAAGCGCCAGTTTTGCTGCATTGAGTTTTTCCAGCGTTGCGGGCATGCCATTGATCAGCGCAAGCCGGTAAACCAGATAAGGCGCGCCCGCCGAGATGCAGGCTGATACCAGATTGGTAACTAAACCCATGTCGCCATAAATTTGTATGGAGATAATCAGGGAGGCAATCAGCAAACCGATCGCACCTTCTAAGCCCAACAGTAAGGTGCAGAGCAGGCGAACGCCGGCAGGAAGAAATATCCAGTTAGCGCCACTATGTAGTTCTAGCGCATTGAACAACGCCATATTCAGGTGAAAGCACCCGAAATAGAGCGTGGCGGAGATCAAAACGGATATCAGCTGCAATCTGAGCATTTTCTAAACAGCTAATGAATTTTTATTGTGACGAAATTTTGTGACCGATTATAGCCAACGCTTTAAGGAAAAAATTAAAACTACGGTCGAATTTGTTACCAAATGTTAGTTCACTTTGCGCTGATACAGGTAAGCACCCTAAGAGACGTTAAAAATAGGCGCTAGCCTAGAAGCGCGAGCGTGCAGCTTGCTGAGCGAAACATCCGCTACACACGAGTCAGCGGCATTTTTTGAGTCTGTAGGCATAAAAAAACGGCCTGATGTTAAGCAGGCCGTTTTGTCTTACTTCTTCCGACTGATTTATTTTTTTGAGCGGCTAGTCGATTTTTTCGCCATCGTGGTGAGTTGCGAACTCGTGGCGCTGATACCAGATTCCAACTGTTCGATCGCGTTCTGCGTGGATTTGGCAATCTGACCGTAACCGGATGCTGCGTTATCAATCGCCGCTTTCATCAGGCTGATCGAGCCTTGCGAACCTTCGGGTGCGCCGCTGCCAAGCTTATCGAGCATTGAAACGATCTCGTGACTGTTTTCGTTGACCTTGTCTTGCGTAATGCGCGCTAGCTGCGAGTGGGTGCCTGAGGCAATGCTGGATAAATGATGCACATAGGTCATGAAAAAATCCACATGAGGTTGAAACTGACTGCTGCTGACATTCATGAACTCCTGTGGGTCTTTAGTGCCCATGAGTTGCTGCGCACTACCAACGGACATATCCATACCCGCCCGAACAGCCTGCAAATTCAGTCCCATAAGTTTTTCCGCGGTCTCGATCATGGACTCAGCCATCGACGTGGCAAAGCTGATTTGGGATGAGAGGTGGGTGCGGGTAGTAGATGACAACAGGTCGGGCGAGATCATTAGGAATACTCCTGAGCGATGAGATGAAACGACGGTGGACGTGCTGCAATGCAGCAGTGCTTATTCTTGCGGGATGGGCTTGGGTGTGTCAAGCATAATTATTGCGCTGCATCAGGGGAATTTGATTTCATGTGAAAAGCGTATCGCGGGAATTCATTCGACCAAGCGAATGCATGACAGTTGGTCTCTCAGAGGGCGTAGCAGGGCTGCATGCTAGACTCGCCGCTCTTCAGTTTTACCGTAGCGAACCGTGAGAGCTTTCTACAGCGACCGCTTTGTACTCCCTTTGCCAGACGGCCATCGCTTCCCTATGCAAAAGTACCGGATGCTGCGGGACGCGGTCGACAACGACATGCCGACGGTTTGTCTTGAGGAAGCGCCGCACACAACGGATGGTGTGCTGGCACTGGCGCATCATCCGTATTACATCCACAGGGTATCGAGCGGCGCACTTTCTTCAAGCGAGCAAAAGGCGATTGGTTTTCCCTGGTCACCCGAGATGGTCGAGAGGTCAAGGCGCTCTGCCGGAGCAACGATCGCAGCTTGCCGCGCGGCGATTGCCGAGGGAACGGCGGTCAATCTTGCGGGTGGCACGCATCACGCACATGCTGATCGTGGCGAAGGATTTTGCGTATTCAATGATGCGGCAATCGCCGCACGATTGATGCAGGCCGAGCGCCGCGTATCGCGAGTTGTAATCGTCGATCTCGATGTTCATCAGGGTAATGGCACGGCATCGATACTTGCGAATGATGATTCGGTATTCACTTTGTCAATGCACGGTGAGAAGAACTATCCGTTCGAGAAGGCCGTCAGTGATCTGGATGTCGCATTGCCCGACGATACGGATGATGAAAGCTACCTTGAGCAGCTTGCATCTGCGCTGGCGCATATGTTTGCGCGCTTCGATCCGCAGCTGATTATTTATCTCGCCGGTGCAGACCCGCATGAGGGCGACCGATTGGGTCGTTTGAAGCTGTCCATGGAGGGGCTGGCGACCCGCGACCGCATGGTGCTTGATGCGGCACAGGCGCGCGGGTTACCTGTTGCGCTGGCGATGGCCGGCGGCTATGGCAGAAGCATCGATGACACCGTCGCTGTGCATAGTCAGACGGTCAGTATTGCGGCGAGCTACTGCCGTGTTCGTTTGGAGAATGCATGAGCACGGCTACCGCATCAGAGCGCGCCCTATGGATAGAAGCCAGCATGCCATTGCTGTTCGTACTCATATGGAGTACGGGCTTCATTGTCGCCAAATTCGGCTTGCCCTATGCGCCCGTGATGACATTTTTGTTATTGCGGTATTTGTGCGTACTGCTGATTCTCGTGCCCGCATTACTGTTGGTGCGCACACCGTGGCCCCAAGGGCAGGTGACACACATCGCCATCGCTGGCGTGTTGGTGCAGGCCGGTTATTTATCGGGGGTATGGACGGCCATCAAGCTGGGTATGCCGGCCGGTCTGGCGGCACTGATCGTGGGCTTGCAGCCCTTGCTGACGGCTTTTGGTGCGCGCCTTATCGGCGAACCCGTAAGCGTGAGGCAGTGGCTGGGGTTGATTCTCGGACTTGCTGGTGTGGCGTTGGTGGTATCGAATAAGCTCACGGCGACGGGTAGCTCCATCATCAATGTGTCGCTGTGTTCCTTTGCGCTGTTATCGATTACGGCGGGCACGCTGTATCAAAAGCGGTTTTGTCCGCGCTTCGATTTGCGGTCTGGTGCGGTGATTCAGTTCACTGCATCGGCGCTGATTACCTTGCCCTTTGCGATCGTCCTTGAAAACCTCACGCCGGGTTTTGATTCAGTACAATGGACAGCAGATTTTATTGGGGCGCTGTGCTGGTCAGTTTTTGCTTTGTCGATTGGTGCCATCTTCCTGCTGTTTGCACTCATCAGAAAAAACGCAGCAACTCAGGTGTCTAGTTTGATGTATCTGACACCGCCGCTTACCGCCGTGATTGCTTGGGTGTTGTTTGACGAGACGCTGTCAGTCACCGGTGCGCTCGGCATGCTGCTGGCGGTGATCGGGGTCGCTTTCGTCGTCAGAAAATAAGCTCAGCGCCTTTTCAATAATCCCGAGCAGACGTATCGATAAAAAAATCTAAAAAGATCATGAGAAAAAATTATGCGAGATAGCCCTAAAAACAGAGCTTACTTCCGTCATTTTCATCCGATTACTACGCGTTGGAGTGATAACGATGCTTACGGTCATGTGAACAATGTCATTTATTATCACTGGTTTGATACCGTGGTAAATCAGTTCCTGATCGTCAATGGCACGCTCGATATTCATGCGAGCGAAGCGATTGCACTGGTGGTGGAGACGCACTGTAATTATTTTTCTTCGGTGTCTTTTCCAGACCCGGTTACCGCGGGTCTGTGCGTCACACGCCTCGGCGAATCCAGCGTGCGTTACGAAGTCGGGATATTCCGCGGTGATGAGGAGTTGGCTTCGGCGCAGGGACATTTTGTCCATGTGTATGTTGATAGCGCGACGCGCAAGCCCACACCCATTCCCGGACCAGCACGTACCCTTCTGCAATCGATTCAGATTGAAACAACGAAAGCTCCAGCATGAACCACCCTAACCAACAACAGGCCGTTGATCAGGCAATTACCTCGCGCCGTTCGATACGCGCTTTTCTTCCCACCGCTGTGCCGCGCGCAGAGATTGAAGCTCTACTGGAAGTCGCCTCCCGCGCACCTTCGGGTTCGAACACCCAGCCTTGGAAAGTGTATGTGCTCACCGGCGCCATACGTCAGCAACTCTCCGATGCCATCCAAAAGGTCTACATGAACCCGGATGATGCGGCATCGCACAAGGAAGAGTATGACTATTACCCGCGCGAGTGGGTTGCGCCCTATGTGGACAGGCGACGTAAGGTTGGTTGGGATTTGTATGCCTTGCTGGGTCTGACTCGAGAGGATAAGGCCGGTATGCAGGCGCAACACGCCCGCAACTACGCTTTTTTCGATGCGCCGGTGGGATTGATCTTTACCATTGATCGCGTGATGGAACAGGGCTCTTGGCTGGACTACGGCATGTTCCTGCAAAACATCATGATCGCTGCACGAGCGCGTGGTTTGGATACCTGTCCTCAGGCCGCTTTTACGCAGTTTCACCGGGTGATCGCCGATACCTTGGGCTTGCCCGAGAGCGAGCAACTTGTTTGTGGCATGGCGCTCGGTTATGCCGATCACAGCAAAACAGAAAACACACTGTCGACTGAGCGTGCACCCCTCTCAGCATTTGCGAAATTTCTGGAGTAAACCATGAAAAAAATCGCCGTCATTGCCGGAGATGGTATCGGTACTGAGGTCATTCCGGAAGGTTTGCGCGTGCTGGAGGCTGCCGCACGACGCTTTAATATTCCGCTGTCCTTTGATCATTTTGATTTTGCCAGTTGCGAATATTTTGCGCGTCATGGGCAGATGATGCCAGACGATTGGAAGACGCAAATTGGCAGTCATGATGCGATTTATTTTGGCGCGGTGGGTTGGCCTGCGACGGTACCGGATCATGTTTCGCTTTGGGGTTCTTTGCTGAAGTTTCGTCGCGAGTTTGATCAGTACGTTAATTTGCGTCCGTGTCGGCTGATGCCTGGCATTCCATCACCACTCGCCAATCGCAAACCGGGTGATATTGATTTTTACGTTGTACGAGAAAATACTGAAGGCGAATATTCCTCGGTCGGTGGTCGCATGTATGAAGGCACACCACGAGAAACGGTCTATCAGCAAAGTATTTTTTCACGTCATGGAACAGATAGAATTCTGAAATATGCATTCGAACTGGCGCAGCGCAGACCAAAGAAGCATCTCACCTCGGCCACCAAGTCGAATGGCATTGCGATCACCATGCCTTACTGGGACGAGCGTGTTTCAGAGATGGCGCGCCACTATCCCGACATTCACTGCGACAAATTTCACATCGATATCTTGTGCGCGCACTTTGTTCAGCATCCCGACTGGTTCGATGTGGTGGTGGCTTCGAATTTGTTCGGCGACATCCTCTCGGATCTCGGTCCTGCCTGTACCGGCACGATTGCGATTGCGCCGTCAGCCAATATCAACCCCGAAGGTACGTATCCATCCCTGTTTGAACCTGTGCATGGTTCAGCGCCTGACATTGCGGGCAAGGGTATTGCCAATCCCATCGGACAGATCTGGTGCGGCGCCATGATGCTGGAACATTTCGGTTATGCAGAGGCGGGTCGGGCGATTGTGAGTGCGATTGAGCGCGTGCTGGAAGAGGGGCCCGCACATGCGCCATTTACGCCCGATATGGGCGGGCGTGCCGGCACGCCCGCCCATATCGGG
>CAMBJI010000054.1 GCA_945867725.1 Bordetella parapertussis | reverse complement strand
GATGTTCAGCAGATGCACTTCTTCGACCGCATACATCATTAAAAAATAGCCCAGTAAATCGCCATCCCCATCGCGCAACACCCACGCCTCATAGCCGCTATCCAGCGAATCGAGGAAGTTACCGCGCGTCCAGGGAAACGGGTAAGCATTCAATTCGACAGCAATCACATCTTCAATATCCGTCACGTTCATCTTGGCAAAACAGACTTGCTGCCCATCCTTATCCTGCTTCAGCACAGAGCTCATGCGCCTGCTCCTGCGCCTGCTTCTTGAATACGCTCCGTACGCTCTGCCGTCGTCAACGCCACCTTGGTCCTCAGATAATGGGGTTGCGCTTCGCGTGCATGAACACCCTGACCCTCTAGTGCAAACTGACGCCCCAGCTGGGCGATTTGCGATGCATGCGGCATCAGCTCAGGCCAACGGCGCACAGGCGCTAGCCCAGTGAAACGATCTGCGTACGCCGCAAGACCATTGCCAGCCACACAGCTCGCATCCTCTGCGATGACTTGCTCCGGCGCTGAAAGACAGGGCTCTTTGACGATCTGCCATTGTTCATCGAAGCTATACTGTGCCCAGTACACCTCGCCCATGCGCGCATCCAGCACCGCAATGATGTTGTCGCCGGCCCCTTGATTACGCGCCGCATCGGCCATTGCGAGCAAGGTGACGACAGGAACCACCGGCAGATTCGCACCAAAGGCCAGCCCCTGTGCAAGACCGCAAGCCGTTCGAACGCCGGTGAATGATCCGGGTCCTGCGCCAAACGCCAGTGCATCACATTGTCCCAGCGTGAGGTCCTGCTCGCGCAGCAATTCCTGCAACAGGGCGAGCACCGTCATGGAATGTGTTTTTGCCCCCGAAGATTCACGCGACGTGACCCGATCGCCGCACAACAATGCGACAGACGCGAGTTCAGTGGAAGTTTCTATTGCTGCGATGGTGGGGAAGATTAACGACATAGTCATATTTTACCGTGCGCGCCGCCTTTAGCTCTGCTAGGTGAACTCTGGAGCGCATTCCTGCGCTACGGTAAAATCTCGGCATGTCTAGTTTGTTTTTAGTCCGCGAAAATTTTTCTGTCCTGTCCGAAGCCTTGGCGTCGGGCAAATGGGTGGTCGCTTGCCTGTGTGCCGGCTGGTGCGATGTGTGCAAACAGTATCGCGCCGGTTTCGATGCACTGGCGCTACAGTATCCCGAGCACCAATTCGTCTGGATCGATATCGAAGATCAATCCGATCTCATCGGGGATCTCGATGTGGAAAACTTTCCGACCATCCTCATGCAACGCGGCGACACGGTGGCCTTCTACGGCACCATGATGCCCGAGCCAAGACAAGTCGCACGCTTGCTTGAAGCTCAACTTGAGCGAAGTGACGAAGAGCTCAGCCTTGAAGCAGACAGCAATTCGCAGCGCCAGCAGTGGCAAACCGAATGCAATCTGCGCCTTCGTCTGGACGAATTCAATTCATGAACTGAATTCATGAATCCACTCAGCCCAGCCTGAGAGGCAGACTACGCAAGCGCTGACCTGTGATTTTGAATATGGCATTGGCCACCGCCGGCGCCACCGGCGGCGTACCAGGTTCGCCCGCACCCTCGGGTGCCTCCTCACTTTGCATGATCTCAACGTCAATCTGCGGCATTTCGCTTAGACGCAGCATTGGATAATCATTAAAATTTCGCTGCACAACCCGTCCAAACCGTATCTGAATTTCACCGTACAGCGCAGCCGATAAACCGTAGGCAATCGCCGATTCAATTTGCTGCGTCACGCCCAGCGGATTGACCACACGACCGCAATCAATCGCGCAACTGATGCGATGCACCTGTATGCGTCCATCCGTCACCGATACCTCGGCCACTTGCGCGACGATGCTACCAAAGGATTGATGCAAGGCGATCCCGTGCTCGCACCCCTCCGCAGGTTTACCGGCTTTAGCCACTGCCGCCTCCAGAACCGCAAGATGACGCGGATGCTCTCGCAGTATCTGACGCCGAAAACTCACCGGATCCTTTCCTGCTGCCAGCGCCAACTCGTCAATAAAACTCTCTTTGAAAAACGCATTGTGCGAATGCCCCACCGAACGCAAGCTCCCCAGCGCGACCGGCGCATCCACCTTGACGTGCGATGCCCGCTGGCTGGGAATTTCATAACAGTGATCGTGCAGACCTTCGACCGTGGTCTTGTCGGGTCCCAGCTGCGGCAAACCAAAGGCCCGCGCCAGCATTTGCTGCACAGGTGCACCCGAAGCCGAATGGCTTTCCCAATGCACCACTCGACCTGAAGCATCCAGCGCTGCGCTCAGCCTAGCCACTGCAGCAGGTCGATAAAAATCGTGAGCCATGTCATCTTCGCGTGACCACATCAGACGCACCGGCGCCCCCTTTGCGGCCCGGGCCAGCAGAGCGGCCTGTACCACCATATCCGTTTCCAACCGTCGACCAAAACCGCCGCCCAAATACGTCATATGTAAAGTCACCTGATCTTCGCTCAAGCCCAGCGCACGTGCCGCAGCACTGACCGCAATCGAAGGCACTTGCGTCGGCACCCACAGCGACAACTGATCTTTGATCAGCTGTGCCATGCAGTTGATCGGCTCCATGGCCGCATGCGCGAGCAACGGCGCGCGATACTCTGCCGTGATCTTCTTTGCCGACGATGGTGCTTCACCACTGCCTTGACTGAAATAGGTGAGCCCCGATTCCTGATCCAGACGCTCTTTGAGCTGGGTGAACATTGACGCATCCGAGGACTGTGCATTCGCGCCGTCATCCCAAACTATCGGCAGTTGGCTCAGCGCCTTGTGGGCCAGCCACCAGCTTTTGGCCAACACCGCAACCGCCTCGGGCGCACCGGAACGATCAGCGGGCAGTGCAATGACATCCATCACACCGGGCATCTTGCTGATCTTTACGGAATCGAACGATGTCAGTGACCCGCCATACACCGGGCACATCGCGATGGCCGCATGTATCAGGCCCGGCAGACGGATATCCATGCCGAACTGGGCGCGACCATTGATCTTGTCGGCTACATCCAGACGCGGTGTGGCTTTGCCAATCAGTTTGAATTCTTTTGGATCCTTGAGTGCAAACGGTACATCGCCCATCTGAGCCGCCTCGGCCGCCAGCGCGCCGTATCCCAATTTGCGACCATCTCTATGAATCACAAAGCCTGCCTCGGTGGTGCACTCGTCTTGAGACACCTTCCACCGCAAGGCAGCAGCGGCCAGCAATCGTGCACGCGCGGCAGCGCCCGCTTCTCGAAGCGGTAACCAGCTGTCTTTGATACTCGACGATCCGCCCGTCGCTATCACACCCAGCTCACGCTCGGTCTTGCGTGCCAGCCACTGCGCAACGCGCTTGATCGCCCCACGATCATCGGGGTGAAACGGCAAGCCATCGGCCATCATGCTGGTGTCACCGTAGATTTTGTCGATTGGCGCTTGCAGTAAACGGACCGCGCTCATCGGTACATCAAGCTCCTCCGCCACCAGCATCGGCAAGGCGGTGCTCACGCCCTGACCCATTTCACTTTTGGCGACCACCACACCAACGCTACCGTCGGTACCAATCGTGACCCAGCCATTGAGAGCACTACTGCCTTCTTTTAGATTCAATGCCGCACGGCCATGCAAACGCTGTCTCGTCGGTATCAAGCCCCAGCCGACCACCAACGCGCCGGTCAGTCCCAGCCCACCCAGAATAAAATGTCGGCGCGACAAGCCCGTTTTCGATGCCGATTGTTGTGACAAGTTGAACCTCCTGTTTGCTCATCGGGCGTATGCTGATCTGCTGTGCCCGACCAAGAAAGTGACAGTGTAAATGAGCGAGAGCTTTTTCCAATCCTTCATCCTGCTTTTGCTCGTGACCGATCCCATAGGTAACGTTCCTTTGTTTGTCGCTGCACTTCGAAAGGTGCCCACCGAGCGGCGCGCGCGCGTCATCGTGCGCGAATGCGCAATCGCTTTCGTACTGCTGCTCACTTTCATGTTTGGTGGCCAGCATTTTCTTGACGCTTTGCAGTTGAGCGAGATCTCACTGCGCATTGGTGGCGGCGTCATTCTTTTCCTGATCGCCTTGCGCATGGTGTTTCCGCAGCCGGGCGGAATCTTCGGTGACACAGAGGATATTTCTGATGAGCCCTTCATCGTGCCACTGGCCATACCGGCGCTGGCCGGGCCCTCTGCGCTAGTGACGGTATTGCTGTTCTCTTCGCGCGGTCAGATGGCCATGCCGGTCTATGTGGGTGCGCTCTCGCTAGTGGCTGCCGTGTGGCTGGTCGTTCTGCTGTCAGCCGAGTACCTGCAGCGCGTGCTCGGCTCGGCAGTGATGACGGCCTTCGAACGTCTGATGGGCCTGATCCTCACGGCGATTGCCATCGAAATGCTGCTGGCCGGGGTACGGGATTACATACAGTCTCTCTGAGCTTCAAACCCACCCAGCAAGACGAAATCAATCAAATCGGGCACAAATCAAGGCTCAATACCGATTATTATTTCGCTTTAGTCACAAATCAGCGCATTTCATGGATCAATTCAAACAAATTTCGACCTTTGTTGATGTCGCGGCTCGCGGTAGCCTATCTGCTGCTGCCCGTGCTGAGGGAATCGCACCGGCCGTTATCGGACGCCGCCTGGATGCGCTAGAAGCCAGACTCGGCGTCAAACTGCTGCAAAGAACCACCCGAAAAATTGCGCTCACCCATGAAGGACTGGCATTTCTGGAAAACTGTCAGCGCATCCTGCTCGATTTGGAAAACGCTGAATCGCAAGTATCAGAACGCAGCGCGCGACCGAGTGGGCATCTGCTGATCTCGGCGCCGGCAGGATTTGGTCGTCAGCACGTGGCACCGATGATCTCGTCATTTCTGGCAGAGCATCGCGACGTCACGCTCACCCTGAGCCTCAATGATCGCGTCGTTGATCTGATTGGCGAAGGCATTGACGTTGCGATCCGAATTGCTGATTTGTCCGACTCCAGTCTTGTCGGAGTAAAGCTCGCTGACAATAAACGTGTTGTGGTTGGATCGCCGGAGTACTTCAAGAAACACGGACGACCCATGTCGCCAGATGAGTTATCGCATCACAACTGTCTCGCCATATCGAATGACGGCAGCCAACGCGGATGGACCTTTCGACAAAACGGCAAGAATCTAACGGCCAAATTCGCCGGCACCATGGGCTGCAATGACGGCGCTGTGCTGCATGATTGGGCGCTTGCCGGGCGCGGACTTGCGTGGCGATCCATGTGGGAAGTGGGTGCCGAGATTGAATCAGGCCGTCTGGAGACCGTGCTTGACGAGTTTGCTGCACCGGGCAATGACATCTACGCCGTATTCGCACAACGTCAGCATTTGCCTTTGCGGATTCGGTCTTTCGTCGATTTCCTGCGCAGAGCATTCGCACAAACGGATTACTGGCGGAAATCGCGATAAAAAAACCTCCTGACTCTTTCAAGTCAGGAGGTTCTTTTGCCAACCCGTCGCTAAGACGGTCAGCGAGTCATGCAAGGTTCAAACGAATCAGACAGGCTGAATGTTCGACGCTTGTTTGCCTTTTGGGCCGCTTGTCACTTCGAACTGAACGCGCTGATTTTCCTGCAAGGATTTGAAGCCGTTGCTCTGAATTGCGGAAAAGTGTGCGAACAGATCTTCGCCACCTTCGTCCGGAGTGATGAAACCAAAACCTTTTGCATCATTGAACCACTTGACTGTACCAGTTGCCATTGCATTTCCTATCTTAGTAATTGAGGCGGAATATCCGCCGTAAAAGCGTCTCAACCAAGTAAGGAATTACAGACTGATACTGCACCACTGCTACTCGAATCTCAACGTGGCGCCCATTATACTTGAGAAGCTGTCCACAACCGCCTGATCCAAAAAGAATTTGACCCAGATCGAAAGTTGTGAATTTAAGGTGCTGCAAACCAGTAATTTTTGCTCGGGCGGGCACGTTGTGCGGAGTGGGCCCAAATCGCCTATAGTCCAGAAAGTCGCCCTGAAACCCGCATTCTTACACGATTCCCCATGAAATTTGATGTTGCCATAGTCGGCAGTGGCCTGGCCGGCCTTTCCGTTGCCCTCCATCTAGCCCATACCCGTCAGGTGGTGGTCATTTCCAAACGTGCCCTCAGAGACGGGGCTAGTGACTGGGCGCAAGGGGGCATTGCGGCGGTACTGGACTCTCATGACAGCCATGATCAGCACGTTTCCGACACCCTGGTGGCCGGCGCTGGCCTGTGCGATGAAACTGCGACGCGTTACATCGTCGAGCAGGGCCGCGAGGCGATCGAATGGCTGATCGCACAGGGCGTACCCTTCACCCGCGATGAACAGACGGAACTCGGCTTTCATCTCACCCGCGAAGGCGGACATAGTCAGCGGCGCATCATCCACGCAGCGGATGCGACCGGCCATGCGGTGCAGCTGACCCTCGAAGAACAGGTGCGCAAACATCCGAACATTACCCTGCTTGAACATCATTTCGCCATTGATCTGGTCACAACCGACAAGCTCGGCCTAACCGAATCGCCACCCCGCTGCCTGGGCTTGTATGTGCAGGATGTCAGCACCGGAAAGGTCATCACCATTGATGCCGGTCACACCGTGCTGGCAACCGGTGGCGCGGGCAAGGTGTATCTCTACACCACCAATCCTGACACCGCCACGGGCGATGGTATTGCGATGGCCTGGCGCGCCGGATGCCGGGTCGCGAACATGGAATTCATTCAGTTTCACCCGACTTGCCTGTATCACCCCTACGCAAAATCATTCCTGATCACTGAAGCAGTTCGGGGCGAAGGTGGTTTGCTCAAGCTGCCCGAGACCGCCGGCCAAGCCGCTGGTCAACGCTTCATGCCCTCGCATGACGAACGAGGGGAGCTTGCGCCACGCGATGTGGTCGCGCGCGCGATTGACTTCGAAATGAAAAAACGCGGTCTGGACTATGTCGACCTCGATATCAGCCACAAGCCACCCGAATTCCTGCAATCGCATTTCCCGACCATCTACGCCCGCTGCCTGGAATTGGGTATCGACATCACGAAGCAGCCGATTCCCATCGTACCCGCCACGCATTACACCTGCGGTGGCATCGTGACCGATCTCGCCGGTCGCACTGATTTGCAGGGTTTGTATGCGGTCGGCGAGACTGCCTACACGGGTTTACACGGCGCCAATCGACTAGCCAGTAACTCATTGCTGGAGTGCGTCGTACTCGGTCGTGCAGCAGCAATGCACATTGCCAACCAAGCCTATGTCGCACCCCTATCGCTGCCTGCATGGGATGAGAGCCGAGTCACCAATGCAGACGAAGAGGTTGTCATCACCCAGACTTGGGATGAGCTGCGACGTTTCATGTGGAGCTTCGTGGGTATCGTACGCACCACCAAGCGGCTCGAGCGTGCGCAGCACCGCATAGCCTTGCTCAAGGAAGAGATTGATGAGTATTACGCAAACTTCCGTATCACGCGCGATTTGCTCGAGCTACGCAATCTAGTCGAAGTCGCATCGCTGATCGTCGGTAGCGCACTGTCCCGACGTGAGAGTCGCGGATTGCATTACAGCCTGGATTATCCCGAGACATTGCCCAAAGCTTTGCCGACTGTGCTCACACCAACGCGCCGCAGCGCGGTTCGTGCCTATGTGTCACGCGAGCATTGATGACGTGACGATGTTGCGGATCGATTAGATGACTCTGAGCGAGTAGTCGACTGCTCGGATGTCTTTAGTCAGGCTGCCGATGGAAATGCGATCAACCCCTGTTTCTGCAATGGCTCTCACCGTATCGCGTTGTATGCCGCCAGACGCCTCGAGCAAAGCTTTGCCTGCATTCAGCGTCACTGCAGCGCGCATGGCTTCAATCGAAAAATTATCCAGCAGTATCGATACTGCACCGGCATCCAGGGCTTCTTTCAATTCAGAGACGTTTTCCACTTCAATTTGAACAGTCACACCGGCCTGCAGTGACTGCGCCGCCCGCAACGCTGATGCAATCCCGCCGGCAGCAGCGATGTGATTCTCTTTGATCAAAATACCGTCGTACAAAGCCAGTCGCTGATTCTCACCACCACCTACGCGTACCGCATATTTTTGCGCGAGTCGCAGTCCGGGCAAAGTTTTTCGGGTATCCAGAATCGCTGCACGAGTACCCGCAACAAGCGTCACATACGCACGCGTCATCGTCGCAACGCCTGACAGCAATTGCAGAAAATTCATTGCAGCGCGCTCAGCCGTCATCAGCGAACGCGCCGGCCCGGTGATCTCGCATACCGCAGAATCCGCCTGCATCTGATCGCCCTCGGCGTAATGCCAGTGAATCAACAGACGTGGATCAAGCGCAGCCATCACCCCTTCAAACCATGGCGCACCACATAACACCGCCGCTTCGCGCACTGTCAGCCTAGCCTGCACAACACCATCCTCGGGAAGCAGTTGCGCAGTCCAGTCACCCGCCCCTATGTCTTCTGCCGAGGCGGCGGCAATATTTTGTTCAAAAGCAGCTGCCAAATCCGCATCGAAAGGTGCGAAGCGGTTTCGCAGCGTGCTCATGCCGGGCCGATACCCGAGAAAAGTTTTTGCTCAGCCGCCAAATCCGCCGAAGGCCGGGTGTTGGCTTTGCGTTCAGCAGCAAAATCCAGCATGCGCTGTATGCAGGTCACGGCCTTCTCGCGTACCGCTGCATCGACATGCACCTGATTACTGCCTGACTCCAGTACATCCGCCAGATTCTGCAGACCATTCATGGCCATCCACGGACAATGCGCGCAGCTCTTGCAGGTCGCACTGTTACCCGCTGTCGGTGCTTCGATGAAGTGCTTACCTGGGGCTGCAGAGCGCATCTTGTGCAAAATACCATTGTCGGTCGCAACAATAAATTCCTTTGCGTCCAACCCGACTGCTGCCGCAATCAGCTGCGAGGTCGACCCCACAACATCCGCCTGCGCAACGACAGCCTCGGGGGATTCCGGATGTACCAGCACTTTGGCGTGCGGATGCGCTTGGCGCAGCAACTCAAGCTCGACACCTTTGAATTCATCATGCACCAGACAAGAACCCTGCCAGAGCAACATGTCAGCACCGGTTTGCTTTTGTATGTACGCACCCAGATGACGGTCAGGTGCCCAAAGAATTTTTTTACCCTGCGCATGCAGATGCGCGACGATGTCCAGACCAATCGATGAAGTCACCATCCAGTCGGCACGCGCCTTGACTGCCGCGCTGGTGTTGGCATAAACCACCACGATACGATCGGGATGGGCATCGCAAAAGGCGGCGAATTCGTCTGCGGGGCAACCCAGATCCAGCGAACAAGTCGCATCCAGATCCGGCATCAGCACGGTTTTTTCGGGTGAGAGAATTTTTGCTGTCTCGCCCATGAAACGTACACCGGCGACCACCAGCGTCTTGGCTGGATGATCTCGACCAAAGCGCGCCATCTCCAGCGAATCCGAAACGCAACCGCCGGTTTCCTCAGCCAAATCCTGCAGATCTGCATCGACGTAGTAGTGCGCGACCAGCACCGCCTGTTTTTCTTTCAGAAGAAGACGTATTTTGTCCTTGAGTGCTGCCTTTTCGCTCGCCTGCAAAATCTCTGGCACCTTGGCCCAAGCGGAAGCAACACAACTTGCGCCATCGCTCGAAGGGCGTTCAAATTCAACGGTTTTAATTTCCATGGCAGTCGCTTCTTCGTCAGTCTGCGTCAAAAATCACTGTATGCCTTGCGTCGACAGATACTCGTCATAGCTACCCTTGAAATCGATGAT
>CAMBJI010000053.1 GCA_945867725.1 Bordetella parapertussis | reverse complement strand
ATTCGCCTGAAAAAATAAAAAATTATCTGAGGGCAAATTTTGGAATAATTGTCGATCCTGAAAAGTCTGATAAAAGAAAGACACTTTCAAGCGGTGATACTGGAAAATCACCTCGGTTAGGTGATGAAAAACCGGATTTTCATGAAAAGCTGATGCAAGAACTTGCGATCAGGATGCGTAATCATGAAGTGAATTATGAATTTGGAGGTAAAAATACTGAAGAGATTAACCTTATGAAGAAAAATATAGATCAAGTATTTGTTGCGGCACTAACCTCAGAAAAAGTGTCGGGTGCGGATAAAGCTAATTCTGACGTCGCAGCAACTTTTAGTAGAGATTTTCCGCATTCTAATTATTATTTTGAGGATGAGCGTGGCATCACTGTAAAGTTAGCTAGTGAAGACGAATTTATTAAAATTTTCAAAGGCTCGACCGACAAGAAGCTGGCTTTCAAAGTAAGTCATTATTGCAATCAGAATCTGCCTATTTTCTTGAAGAATGTAATGTTTTCTCAAACCGCTAAAGATGGATCGCCCATATCTGTACTTAAGCTTTACGACGGCACGCCTTTGTCCATATCCACTAACATTGTTTCATCATATACGCTGAAAAAGTCAGGGGATGGAGGTTATGTTTTGAATTACAAAGGCACAGTCGATACTTTCGGCGCTGAGAAACTTGGGAGAAATACTGCAACGATGCTAAAAAAAGTCGGCGCTGATATTGAGCGAAAGGCGGTGCTGATCAGCAATGCAAAGGCAGAGATAACGTACCAAATGCAATTTGGTTCCGATGGAAGTGTTGTCCATTCGTACAAACCTAGGCTCCGGGCTCAAGGATGGAATCATGTATCCGAAAGCAACTAACTTGATGGATGATCAATTGCGTAGCAAATAATCCGATCGGCGCCTATTCGATCGCGGTACTGAATGATGTGTTTTTTAGGGCGCCGTTGAAAAACGGCGCTTTTTTTTGCGGGGTGAAAAGTCAAGGCGGCAAGGAACGTTAAGTTATTTGTCGTTACAAACTTTCGTCTTGACACTATCTCATTAAAAATGAAAGGAAATTTGTCATGAGTACCCCCCGATCAGACCAAAGAAAGTCCGCCCGCGTCAAACAAGAATCTTTTGCGCAGGAATATCAGAGGCTGCAGGACGCCGCCGATGCAGCGAAGGCCAAACAAAAACCAGCCATTCCCAAGCTGGAACTCCGAGACATAAACGGCTCGGACAGCCCGAAAAAAACGCAGGATCAATCGGCTTGGAAATCGAGTCAATCTGATCGAAGCGCGGATTCTGCGAAGGCCCAGACGCAGACGCAGACGCAGACAACCACCACAACACAGACAACTACCACCACTCAGACATATCCGATGACGCACACGGCGCCGGTCATCACCCCAAGAAAGCAAACAAGGTTTGCGCCTGAGACGAGCTCGGATGGTGGTCCTAGCCAGGAAAAAATAAGCGCGAGATCAGAAAAAGCGGTTGACAGCCCACGCCGCGAGAAAACTTTATCTAGGGAGCAAGCCCAATCAAAGCGCCAAGGATCGCAGAGTGTCTCGACAACGACTACGCCTTCGTCATCGCCGGTAGTGACGCCGAGAGGAAAAGATCAAGTCGAATCACCGCGAAGCGCAAAAGCCAATCAATTCCGGAAAAGAGTTAGCAAGCAGCTTTCGAAGGTGGCGCTGGACCTATCTAAAATCAACGAGAAGTTAACTCCACGGCGTAATAGCCCACCTCCGTCGCCAGGTTCTGCCGGTCGCGTCTCTCCATCGAAGATGACGCCTAGAAAAAAAGAAAGCGCTTTCATAAAAGGCTTGCCATATGAAGTAAGAAATTCAGCAGCAAAGTGTTTTATCGATTTACAAAAACAAGGAAATTTTCAAAAGCCTTTCTCTTCCAGAGCGAATATTCTGCTTAAGGGTGGGATGATCGGTATTCTTTCTGGGCGTGGAATTGAATACGATTCGAAAAATTTAGAGGAGCTGGTTGCCGATGCTGAATTGCGATCAGCTAATCATATGTTTGATTTCAAGATTAACTTGTCGAACACTTCTTACAAAAAAGACGTTGATAAAATGGCAGAAGCATTCGTTACCAGTTGGGAGAAAAATTATTTTTCGGCTGACTATCATGCTGCTCCGGATGCCGATAAAAATATCGCGCGGGAAAATTTTCTTCCACTATTTGTTAAAGATTATTTTAGGGGTGTCAAACACGAGTTGCTTCTTCCGGACGGAACAACTCGACCTTTCGCATCGTTGGAGGAAATCGCTAATTTTTTGAATAAAAATGGAAAAGGTTCTCATCGTTCAAAATATATTAGTAATGTGGTCTGCCAAAATTTTTCAGCTGCAGCAATTAATTTTGCTGTGGGTGGATACCCAGGCTACGTTTCAAATATTAAAATTTATGATGGGACGCCATTGGTTGCAAGGGGGGAAACCAAGCAAAGATATATTTATTCAATGGATGATGGCGGTGTAATTTCCGTCAAGTCGATAATTACCCTTCGTGCGAGCGGTAAAGAAAATTCTCCTAGGGTTCAGAGCCAGCTTCAATTCAACGAAACTCGCTCAGGAATTTTTATCGATGATGACGCTTTCCTAACTGTTGAATCTGATCTGATGTTTGAGCCTAACGATGAGTGGTCAATCTCTGACTTGCATGTCAGGGGTCAAGGGTGGAATCTGCCTGACGAACGGCTATAAAGCCTAAACAATTTTTCTATTCGACCCCGCCACCATCTCAAACCTGAATAATCTGCACTCAATAGCGCCGTTGAAAAACGGCGTTTTTTTTTGATTCTTTCAAACGCAGCATACGGGGCAGCGTCAGATCGGCAGTAAATAGGCAGACGGTCCAGCCGGCAAAGCGATTTTTCAGCACGCTACCAAAAGCACTGAAAAACGCGATTGCCATGGCATCAGGTTCCTGGGTGCTATCACCGCGTACGTCAATTCGTTCGCCATAGGGTGGGTTGGCGATCAGCAGGCCCGGTGTGTCGATCGGAGGTTTGACTTCTTGTGCTTCGATCTGTTTGAGCGGAATGTCGAAAGGAATGCCGGCGCGTTCCAGATTATGGCGTGCCATAACCAGCATGTCGCCGGAAATATCGCTCCCGAAAATGGTGGGTGTGGTCGGCACGTTTGGCGCAGGCAGTGCCTCGCGCATTGCTTGCCACTCAGTGGCTTCAAAGTTGTGAAATTTTTCGAAGGCAAAGGAACGGTTGATACCCGGTGGTATGCCTGCCAGCATTTGTGCCGCTTCGATCAACAAAGTGCCCGAGCCGCACATCGGATCCAAGAGCGGTGTGCCCGGTGTCCAGCCAGCTACTCGCAGCAAACCGGCCGCCAGATTTTCGCGTAAGGGCGCGTCGCCTGTTTCCAGACGCCAGCCGCGTTTGAATAGCGGTTCGCCGGAGGTATCAAGATAAAGCGTGACGGTGCGGGCATCCAGAAATCCGGAAATCCGCATGTCAGGTGTGCGGGTATCTACCGAAGGACGCTCGCCTTCACGATCACGAAACCGATCGCAGATCGCGTCTTTGATTTTCAGGGTGATGAATTCCAGACTTTTTAGTGGCGATTTGATGGCGGTGACATCCACACGAATCGTGTGATTGATGCCGAACCAGTTTTCCCACGTCGATGCCAGTGCCAGATCGTAGATGTCATTTTCGTTGGTGTAGCCGGTGTGTCCGATACGCAGCAATACCCGCGAGGCGATGCGTGAATGCAGATTGATGCGCATCGCGTCCGATAATTGTCCGGAGCAGTGCACACCACCGGGGACTTGGTTGTGTACTTTTAGCGTGCGACTTTGGGCGGCGATTTCCCCGAGTTCGGCAGCAAGTGCGGCTTCGAGTCCGCGGGGGCAGGGGCAGAAATAGGAGTGATTCATGGGATACCTTTTATCCGTTAAGCCGGGCGATCCATGGTCGCCTGGTTTGTTAGTCGCTTGCGTAGTTTCTTATCTTGCGTTGTTAATGTCAGCGGATGATCTACGAAAGACGCTGGATCCCAGCTTTCGCTGGGATGACGGTAGTTTTTGAGGCCATCGTAAAATTTCCAACGTCATCCCAGCGAAAGCTGGGATCCAGTGTCGTTGCATCCGTACCTAAATATCTTGTTCATTGAATACATCAGATTGACAGTCCGGCTCAGGATGCGACACAGTCAAAAAGTTCCCATCAGCCCTGGAGCGCACGTTCCACAAAATCTAACCGATCCTGACCCCAGTAGCCTTCGCCATCCACCCGATACCAAGGCACACCAAAAATATGCGCGGCGAGTGCATCGTCAGTATGACGGGCATAGTCGGCAGCAACCGCCTCACTGGCCGCATGCGCCAGTAAATCGGTTCCTTTGAGCCCGACACTGTCGGCAATGCCGGCGAGAGTATCGCCATCAGCAATATTTTTTTCTTCGGCCCAGACAGCGCGACCTATCGCAAAAGTCAGAGCCAGTGCTGTATCTGTGTCAGATTTCTGCTGAGCAGCGATGATTAGTTTCGATGACAGCTCACCTGAGACAGGAAAAAATTTCGGATGCAGATTCAGTGGTATCTGCAAATGCTTGCTCCAGCGAGTGAGTTCTGCGAGACGATATTCCTGCCGCTGTATGGGGCGCTGTGCCACTGGGATGCCGCCGGTAGCGCCGAAGACTTTGGCGATATCAGCGGGTTTGAGTTCAATGTTTGCGTGATGTTTTTTGGCGATAGCGACAAAGCGCTGATGCCCAAGGTAAGCCCAGGGTGAGGCGGGAGCCATGAAGTATTCGACGGTCTTGCTCATGTGAGTCTCTTTCTTTTTAATTTTTTGATGAAAACGATTTTCGGTAATAACTTACGGTAGTGATGATTTATTCGTTTTGCTAGGTAATCGCAGGATAAACCATTGATTTGATCAAGGACGAAAATTTGTAAAGCGAATAAATCAACACTACCTTAGGCGAAGAGCTCAGTTAAATGGCTTGACCACAACCAGAATCACGACAGCGAACATGCCCAGCACCGGCAGTTCATTAAACCAGCGATACCAAACGTGGGAGCGTGTATTCTCGCCGCGTTCAAACTGTCGCAGCAGGCGTTTGCAGAAGTGGTGGTAGCCAATCAATACGAATACCAGAGCGACTTTGAGGTGCATCCACACACTATCTTTACCGATACCGTAGTGCAGCCACAGAATCAAACCTAATGCGAGCGCGGGAATCATCAGGATGGTCATGAAGCGATACAGCTTTTTCGCCATCAGCGTCAGCCGCTGATTTGCAGCAGCGTCCGTTTCCATCGCGAGATTCACGAAAATGCGCGGCAGGTAAAACAGGCCCGCAAACCATGAGGAAATAAAGACGATGTGAAGAGCCTTGATCCACAACATGACTTACACCCTCACTTCGCCGTGACCGAGCACCAGATATTTTAGTGAGGTCAGTCCTTCCAGACCCACCGGACCGCGTGCATGGAGTTTGTCATTGGAGATGCCGATTTCTGCACCCAACCCATATTCAAAACCATCAGCAAAGCGTGTGGAGGCATTCACCATGACGGATGCTGAATCGACTTCACGCAGGAAGCGCATGGCGCGGCTGTAGTCTTCGGTGATGATCGAATCCGTGTGCTGGGATGAGTACGTGTTGATGTGATCAATCGCTTCATCGACATTGGCCACGATTTTGATAGACAGGATGGCATCGAGATATTCAGTGTGCCAATCTTCTTCGACAGCGGCCTTGAGATGGGGATAGCCAGCCAGTAGCGCCATGGCTTCTGGATCGCAGCGCAACTCGACCTGTTTTTCTTCGTAGAGCTTTGCTAGGTCGGGCAGAACCGCTGGCGCAATCGCGCGAGCGATCAGCAGGGTTTCCATGGTGTTGCAGGTGCCGTAGCGATGGCATTTGGCATTGAAGGCCACGGGCAGGGCTTTGGCGATATCGGCCTTGTCATCGATGTAGACGTGGCAAATGCCGTCGAGGTGTTTGATCATCGGGACTTTGGATTCTTTCATCAGTCGCTCGATCAGACCTTTGCCGCCGCGCGGCACGATGACATCTACAAACTCCGGCATAGTGATCAGCGCGCCCACCGCAGCGCGATCGGTGGTCTCTATGATTTGTACGGCTTCGGCGGGCAGACCGGCGCCGGCCAATCCTTCGCGTACGAGTTTGGCGAGTGCCTGATTGCAGTGAATCGCTTCCGAGCCGCCACGCAGTATGGTGGCGTTACCGCTCTTGATGCAGAGACCGGCTGCATCGACGGTCACGTTCGGACGCGCTTCGTAGATGATGCCAATCACGCCGAGCGGCACGCGCATCTGGCCGACCTGAATACCAGTCGGGCGATATTTCATGTTGGTGATTTCACCGATGGGGTCGGGCAGGGCAGCGATTTGCTCCAGACCTTCGGCCATGGTGGCGATGGCTTTTTCTGATAACGAGAGCCGATCAATCATCGCGGGTGCGAGTCCTGTCGCGCGGGCTGCATCGAGATCTTTTTGGTTGGCGGCAGTGAGCAGCGCCGCATCACGCCGTATGCCGGCAGCAATCAGTGTCAGCGCACGATTTTTGGCGGCGGTATCCGCTTTGGCCATGGCGCGTGACGCTTTGCGCGCAGCGCGGCCAATGCCGGTCATGTAATGTTGAATATCCATGCTTGTTTCCCGTTACCCGGCCATGAAAGGCCGTTGTTCAGTTATCCAGTTATTCAGTTTTTGTTACACGCAATGCAAGTTGCAGTAGCGCGTCCCAAGGATCACCCGCAAATGTCTTTGCGCGCAAGCCCTTGATCATGCGATCGACTTGCGACGATTGCGACAAGGCCTGCTGCAGCGTCGATAATTTCACGCGCGCGAGTGCTGGTCCCATGAGCCTTTCACGCGGCCCCCATATCCGATACTCCTTGAGTAGCATGGACAGTGGCTGGCCGTCTGCGGTGGCTAACTTGAACCGCAGCAGGGTACGAATTTCTTCAGCCACCGCCCACAGGATAAGCGGTAGCGCTTCGCCTTCGCCTTTGAGGCCATCAAGCATGCGCACCACGCGCGCTACATCACCGGCCAGCATCGCTTCGGAGAGCTTGAAGACATCATAACGGGCAACATTGAGCACGGCATCGCGTATCTGTTCAATCGACAGCCGGCCCTCAGGATACAACAGCGCGAGCTTGCGGATTTCCTGATGCGCCGCAAGCAGATTACCCTCGACGCGCTCGACCATGAAGTCAAGCGCAGGCCGGTCGGCACTTTGTCCTTGCGCCGCCAGACGTTGCCCTATCCAGCCGGCCAGATGGGCGCGTTCGACTAGGGGAATATCGATAAACACACCCGCCTGCTGCAGCGCAGTTACCCAAGCGCTTTTCTGTGTCGCCTTATCCAGTCGGGGCAGGCTGATCAGCGTCAGCGTGTCTTGCGCCTGTCCGGTTTGCGCGCAAGCCGCCGCATACTCCTGCAGCGCTTGTCCACCTTCTTTGCCGGGCTTGCCGCCGGGGATGCGCAGCTCGATCAGCTTGCGGTCGCCAAACAGCGACATCGATTGATTCACCGATTGCAGTTCACCCCATTTGAAATAGCGGTCCACGCTCAGCACTTCGCGCTCGGAAAATCCTGCGGCGCGTGCGCTGGCGCGAATACGGTCTGCGGCTTCGAGCGCTAGCAGGTGCTCGTCGCTGCTGATCACATACAGCGACGCGAGTGATTTTGAGAGATGCGCATCAAGCGCGTCGGCGCGCAGCTGCATTACAGGCGTTATTGCTCGGGCTTGATGCGGGACAGCTGTCGCATGATCTGGCCGACTGCGTCGCGACGTAAATCGTCGTAGGTCATGCGTTCTTCCCTTTCTTTTGCCAGGGCCTGCGATGCGCTGTAACTAAGGAATGCCTGCAATATCAGTTCATTAGGCGGGAGCAGCTTATTATTTTTTTTGTCGACGACTTCAAACTTGATCCGGTAGATGAGACTAAACTCGCGCACCTGACCCCCAACATTTAGGGTGAGAATTTTTCGTTCTTCGGCCTCGGAGAGGATGCGTAGTGTGACGGCAGCCGTTTTCTGATCGGTTGCAAGGATCGTATTGATTTGCGAAAGAATGGAGCGGCGCAGTTCGCGTTCCAGTGGCGTTCCTTTGGTCGCCTCCAGATAGACGGAGTCGAAAGCAATCTGTGAGGCAGGTGTGGAACCACGCAGATTGAAGCCGCAACCGGACATCGATGTCAGCAGCAATGCGGACACATTGCAGGCGACGAACAGGAACAGACGACGAGTCGGGGTCATGCCATTCTCCTCACGCGACGATATTCACCAGTTTGCCCGGCACAATGATAATTTTCTTTGGTGCGCCGGCTACATGTTTTTGCACTTGCTCATTACCGAGTGCGGCCGCCTCGATCGTGGCTTTGTCGGCATCGCGCGCTACGGTGATGCTGCCGCGTAGCTTGCCGTTGACCTGAACCATGAGCTCAATCTCGGCCTGTTCAAGTGCCGCGTTATCGACTTCCGGCCAAGGTGCGTCGAGAATATCACCCATGACGTCGGCATAGCCCAGATGCTGCCATAACGCATGCGTGATGTGTGGTGCGACTGGGTAGAGCACGCGCAGGAAGATACCCAGGCATTCACCGATGGCTTTCTTTGCATCGGCACTGTCATCAAGGTGGGTACTTTCCAGCAGATTCATCATTTTCATGCAGGCCGACACCACCGTGTTGTACTGAACGCGGCGGTAATCATTGTCAGCCTGCTGCAATACTTTGTGGATTTCGCGGCGCAGGGTCTGGATCGCGGGTGTGACGTTGCCGGGTTTGCCAGACAGATCAAGGTACTGTGATTTGGCGTGGGCATAAGTCCAGACTCGACGCAGAAAGCGGTGCGCGCCTTCGACACCCGAACCCGACCATTCCAGCGTTTGTTCAGGGGGCGATGCAAACATGGTGAACAGACGCGCGGTATCGGCGCCATGTTCATCGATGATGGCTTGGGGATCAATGCCATTGTTTTTGGACTTGGACATTTTTTCTGTCCCGCCAATTTGTACCGGCTGACCATCGCTCTTGAGTGTGGCAGACACCGGACGACCTTTTTCATCCAGATTCAGCGCGACTTCTTCGGGGTTGAACCAGATTTTTTTGCCCGACGCGTCTTCGCGATAGTAGGTTTCATTCAGCACCATACCTTGCGTGAGCAAGTTTACGAAGGGCTCATCGAATTTCACCAAACCGAAATCGCGCATGACCTTGGTCCAGAAACGCGCGTACAGCAGATGCAGTACGGCGTGCTCAATACCGCCGATGTACTGGTCCATCGGCATCCAGTAATCGTTGCGATCGTCAACCATGGCCTTGTCGCTGCCGGGTGAGCAGTAGCGCATGTAATACCAAGAGGAGTCGACGAAGGTGTCCATCGTGTCCGTCTCGCGGCGCGCAGCCTTGCCGCAGCTCGGGCAATCGACCTTCAGGAATTGTTCATGCTTGTTGAGCGGATTGCCGGAGCCATCAGGCACGCAATCTTCGGGCAGTACCACCGGCAAATCTTTTTCCGGTACGGGTACATCACCGCAATCGGAGCAGTGAATGATGGGGATGGGCGTGCCCCAATACCGCTGGCGTGAAATACCCCAGTCGCGCAGACGGTAGGTGATTTTTTTCTCGCCCAGATTTTTTGCAGAAAGGTCGGCAGCGACTGCATCCACTGCTGACTGATAATCCAGGCCGTCGTATTTGCCGGAGTTGACACAGCGACCCTGCGTTTTGTCCGCGTACCACTCTTGCCAGGCGTCGGTGCTGTAGCTCTG
>CAMBJI010000052.1 GCA_945867725.1 Bordetella parapertussis | reverse complement strand
GGGCGATCGAGAGGGCCTTTTCGTCGCTGTAGCCGCCACCGAGAGCCGGTGCCGAAACGGCTTTTCACCCCTTGGCTATGGCATAATCGCAGGCTGTTTTTCTCGATCAGGCGCGCCTTGCGCGCGATCCCGCCATGGCCCAAACTCTCTACGACAAACTCTGGCAGTCCCACGTGGTGCATACCGCGGAGGACGGCACGACCATTCTTTACATTGACCGGCATCTGGTGCACGAAGTCACCAGTCCGCAGGCCTTCGAAGGCCTGAAGCTGGCCGGTCGCAAACCCTGGCGAATCTCGGCCAATCTGGCGGTCGCTGACCATAACGTACCCACCACGCACCGGGCAGAGGGCATTGCAGATCCTATATCGCGCCTGCAGGTTGAAACGCTGGATGACAATGCGCGCGAATACGGCCTCACCTATTTCAATATGCGCGACAAGCGCCAAGGCATCGTTCATGTGATCGGACCGGAGCAGGGCGCAACGCTGCCCGGCATGACGGTGGTTTGTGGTGATTCACATACCTCTACGCACGGTGCGTTCGCTTGTCTGGCGCACGGCATTGGCACTTCTGAAGTCGAGCATGTGCTTGCCACACAAACGCTGCTAGCCAAAAAATCCAAAGCCATGTTGGTACAGGTCGAAGGTCGCCTCGGTGCGGGTGTAACAGCCAAAGATATTGTGTTGGCTGTCATCGGCAAGATAGGCACAGCGGGCGGTACTGGCTATGCAATTGAGTTCGGGGGCTCGGCCATCCGTGCTTTGTCCATGGAAGGTCGCATGACGGTTTGCAATATGGCCATCGAAGCGGGCGCACGCGCCGGCATGATCGCTGTTGATGACACCACGATCAACTACGTCAAGGGCAGGCCGTTTTCGCCTGTGGGTCCGCATTGGGAGCAGGCAGTCACTTACTGGCGCACGCTGCATTCCGATCTGGAGGCAAAATTCGATGCAGTCGTCATGCTTGATGCGGCCGACATTCGTCCCCAAGTCACTTGGGGTACATCGCCCGAGATGGTGGTTGCCGTGGATGATCGCGTGCCCGACCCCGACAAAGAAAAAGATCCCGCCAAGCGTGATGCGATTGAGAAGGCGCTGGTCTACATGGGCCTCAAGCCCAATACGGCCATCAACGATATTCGTATCGACAAGGTGTTTATTGGCTCTTGCACCAATTCGCGGATTGAAGATTTGCGTGCGGCTGCGGCCGTTGTGCGCGGTAAATTCCGCGCGTCGAATGTGAAGCTCGCGATGGTGGTGCCGGGTTCGGGTCTCGTCAAAGAGCAAGCCGAGCGCGAGGGATTGGACAAGATTTTTCGTGATGCCGGTTTTGAATGGCGCGAGCCCGGTTGCTCGATGTGTTTGGCGATGAACGCCGATCGTCTTGAGCCCGGTGAACGTTGCGCTTCTACGTCCAATCGTAATTTCGAAGGACGTCAAGGCGCGGGTGGAAGAACGCATTTGGTCAGCCCCGCGATGGCAGCGGCGGCCGGTGTGGCGGGTCACTTTGTCGATGTACGTCAGCTGTAAATCAATCACCCCGGGAGAAAAGCCATGAAAAAACTTATGCTCATGATTATCGCGTTGGCCTTTGGTGTTTCAGGGTGCAACACGCTTAATGGTATCGGCAAGGATGTCGAAAAATTGGGTGAAAAAGTTCAGGACGCGAGCAAAAAATAATATCTCATGAATAAATTCACTTTACTAGATGGGCTGGTCGCGCCGCTGGATCGCGCCAACGTGGATACCGATGCCATCATTCCCAAGCAATTCCTGAAATCCATCAAGCGCACCGGATTTGGGCCCAATCTGTTCGACGAATGGCGTTATCTCGATCAGGGCGAGCCCGGCATGGATAACAGCAAGCGACCGCTCAATCCTGATTTCATATTGAATCAGCCGCGCTATCAGGGTGCGTCGGTTCTACTGGCGCGTAAAAATTTCGGCTGCGGTTCCTCACGCGAACACGCACCCTGGGCGCTGGATCAGTATGGATTTCGCGCCGTGATCGCGCCGAGTTTTGCGGATATATTTTTCAACAACTGCTTCAAGAATGGCTTGCTGCCCATCGTGCTGACCGAAGCGCAGGTCGATCAATTGTTCAATGAGGTCAAGGCGTTCCCGAGTTACCGTCTGGTGATTGATCTGGACAAGCAAACTGTTTCGACCAGCAATTCAAGTTCGGTCTTTCATTTCGAGGTCGATACCTTCCGCCGCCATTGCCTGCTCAATGGGCTCGATGATATCGGTCTGACGCTACAGCAAGCCGATGCCATTCATACCTTTGAAGAGCGCCACATCCATCGCTTCCCTTGGCTAGCTAACACTATTTGAAACACCAACAACCATCATGAAAATCGCAATCCTGCCGGGTGACGGCATAGGCACAGAAATCGTTGAGCAGGCCGTCAAGGTACTGAATGCGCTCGACCAGAAATTTGAAATGGAAACTGCGCCTGTGGGTGGTGCGGGTTATGAGGCGCATGGTCATCCGCTGCCGGATGGCACGCTCAAACTCGCCAAAGAGGCGGATGCGATTTTATTTGGTGCTGTCGGCGACTGGAAATACGACACGCTTGAGCGATCACTGCGTCCCGAGCAGGCTATTCTCGGTTTGCGTAAGCACCTGACTTTGTTTGCGAATTTCCGTCCTGCGATTCTTTATCCCGAGCTGGTGGGCGCATCGACGCTCAAGCCCGAAGTGGTGTCCGGACTCGACATCCTGATCGTGCGTGAACTGAACGGTGATATCTATTTCGGTCAGCCACGCGGTGTACGCGAGGCGCCCGACGGTCCATTCAAAGGAGCGCGTGAGGGTTTTGACACCATGCGCTATTCGGAGCCCGAGATTCGTCGCATCGCACATGTGGCATTCAAGGCAGCGCAGAAACGCAGCAAGCGCCTGACCAGTGTGGACAAGGCGAATGTGCTTGAGACCTTCCAGTTCTGGAAAGATATCGTCACCGATGTTCACAAAGAATATCCGGACATCGAGCTTGATCACATGTACGTGGATAACGCTGCGATGCAGCTGGTGCGTGCCCCTAAAAAATTCGATGTCATCGTTACTGGCAACATGTTTGGTGACATTCTTTCGGATGCTGCCGCCATGCTGACCGGTTCGATCGGTATGTTGCCTTCGGCTTCATTGGACGCCAATAGCAAAGGCTTGTATGAGCCTTCGCATGGTTCTGCGCCTGATATCGCTGGCAAAGGCATTGCCAATCCGCTGGCAACGATTTTGTCAGCAGCGATGATGCTGCGCTTCTCGCTGAATTTGCCGGCAGAGGCTGATCGTATTGAAGCTGCTGTCAAGAAGGTGCTTGCGCAAGGTTTGCGTACACCGGATATCTACGAGGCAGGCACAACGCGTGTGGGTACAGCTGATATGGGTGATGCCGTGTTGAAGGCGCTGGTGTAAAACTCCTGCAGTCATCACTTGCATGTGATGACTGCTACGTGGGCGGATCGCATGCGACCCGAATTCCCCACTCGCTCCAAGCGAAAGCTGGGATCCGGATGGGACGACGGTAGTTGTTGAGGCGACTGTAAAAATTACTACCGTCATCACTTGCATGTGATGACTGCTACGTAGGCGGGTCGCATGCGACCCGAATTCCCCACTCGCTCCCGGCGAAAGCCGGGATCCAGTGACTTTGGTGGTGAACCTCATGCGTTAAAGCTTCAGAGTCCAGTATGAAGGTCTCGTTTTGATTTTTACATCAGTCGCAGAATGGCATAACAAAAATTTAACAGGCAGGAAGCAAAATGAAACTCGTAGGTCTAGTTGGTTGGCGCGGTATGGTCGGTTCGGTGCTCATGCAACGCATGCAGCAGGAGAATGATTTCGCTCACATTGAGCCGGTATTTTTTTCGACGTCGAACTCGGGTGGCAAAGCCCCCTCGATGGCGAAAAACGAAACTGCGCTCAAAGATGCCAACGACATCGAATCACTGAAAAAATGCGACATCATCCTGACCTGTCAGGGCGGTGACTACACCAGCGATGTTTTCCCTAAGTTGCGCGCCGCAGGCTGGAATGGTTATTGGATCGACGCTGCTTCCTCGCTGCGCATGAAGGATGACGCGATCATCGTGCTGGACCCGGTGAATTTGGACGTCATTAAAAACGCACTTTCATCTGGTGTCAAAAACTACATCGGCGGCAATTGCACAGTTTCGTGCATGCTGATGGGACTCGGTGGTTTGTTCCAGCATGATCTGATCGAGTGGATGACGTCGATGACCTACCAGGCGGCCTCAGGTGGCGGCGCGCAGCACATGCGTGAGCTGCTGACACAGTTCGGCACGATAAACGCAGAAGTCAAAGCGCTACTCGATGATCCTGCTTCGGCAATTTTGGAAATCGATCGCAAAGTACTCGCAAAGCAGCATGCTCTCGACGAGAAGGAAACGCAGCACTTTGGCGTGCCGCTAGGTGGCAACCTGATTCCGTGGATCGACAAGGATCTGGGTAATGGTCAGTCGCGCGAGGAGTGGAAGGGCGGCGCAGAAACCAACAAGATTCTGGGACGGGGCGACGCATTTGGCTCGGCCGCGAAACCAGCGATTGCCGTGGATGGTTTATGCGTGCGTATTGGCGCGATGCGCTGCCACTCGCAGGCGCTGACGATCAAACTCAAAAAAGATGTGCCACTCGATGAGATCAGTGACATTCTTGCCAGCCACAATCCGTGGGCGAAAGTCATACCCAACACCCGTGAGGCTTCGATGCACGATCTCACGCCTGCAGCAACCACAGGCAGCCTGAATATACCTGTGGGTCGTTTACGCAAGATGCAAATGGGGAATGACTATCTATCGGTCTTCACGGTCGGTGACCAGTTACTGTGGGGCGCGGCCGAGCCATTGCGGCGCATGCTGCGTGTTTTGCTTGACGACTGATTTTATGCATTACAGGTATAGAAAATATGCCTGCACTTCAATCTCCAATCGCACGACATCAAAAGGGGATTGACTATCCAAGGCCAGACTTTTCCTTGCTATCTGTACGGACTGCAGTCCGATGCTTTTACCCCCATTACTTACCTGCACCCATCATGAGTCACACACTCTCGTCGCTGGCGTTACTTCGGTTCGCGTTGTGGCTGTTACTGTGCGTGCCATTTACGGGCAGTGCGCTCGGTCTGGGCGATATCCAGGTGCGTTCTGCGATGGGTCAGAAACTGGATGCAGAAATCGAGTTTTCAGCGCTGACATCCACTGAGGCAGAGTCGCTCACGATTCGGCTCGCATCGCCGGATAATTTCGTTCAGTCTGGCATTGATTATTCCCCCGTGCTCCGATCGTTGCGCTTCTCTGTCGAAAAGAAGGGCGATCGTCACGTGATCCGCATCAGCTCTGATCTGGTCATGAGCGATCCTTTTCTGAATCTACTCATTGAGCTTAATGCGGCCGGTAATCGGACTCTACGGCAATATGCCCTATTGTTTGATCCGCCGACCATTGCCGAAGCACCGATGGTCATCAATCCACCCGGAATTATTGTTCAGAACGGCGGTGTGCGGAACGAGAAAGCAGGCGTGGTTGCAGAAACCAAGGCTGCACCGGTGGCAGAGGTTCCGGCGAAGAACTCGGGGCCAAATCCGAGCACAACATCAAACGCCAAATCGAATACAACCTCGAACGCGAACGCGAACTCGAACTCAAGCTCAAGCTCAAGCTCAACCTCGAACCCAAGCTCGAACGTCACACAAGCAAAAGAATCCGCTTCGGCGCCCGCAAAGTCAGGAAAGCACACCGTTAAGCGCGGTGACACGCTTGCAGCGATCGCTGCAGCCAATCGTACCGAGGGCGTTAGCATCAATCAAATGATGCTGGCCTTGCAGCGTCAAAACGTCCAAGCCTTCTCAGATAACAACATTAATCGCCTCAAGGCAGGCAGTGTGCTCAGCATTCCTGATGACGATACCGCGCGTGCTATTGAAGCGGACAAAGCGCGTCAATTCATACGTGGACAAAACGCTGATTTTCAGCGTTACCGTGAACAGCTGGCTCGGCGCAGTGGGCAGACCCGTGATAGCGCTGCGACGCCGAATGCCGGCGCCGATGATGCAGGACAGCGTGGCGTTCGTAGCAGTAGCGGCACCGTTACATTGCAATCAAAGGAAGCCACCGCGGCCCCAGCGACGCAGGACAAGCTGAAGCTTACTGCGCCAGTTCCGGAGAGATTGCCTGAGTCCGACAAATCTTTGGCTGCTGTGACGAAAGAGGGTGCCGGTAATCAGGCCACTACGGTAGGCAAGCGCGATCGGAATGCCGAAACGCTGGATAAAATCGCGTCCGAGAAAGCAGTCGCTGATGCGAATTCGCGTATTGCAGCGCTGGAAAAAAATATCAGCGATATGCAGCAGCTGGCCAGCATCCAGAGCCAGTCAAACGCTGAGAAGCAAGCAGCCGCAGAGCAACCATTATCACCACAGGTACCAGCACCCATATCAGCGCAGGCACCCGTACCGGAAACGCCACCCTTATCTACGCCATCGATATCTACGGCACCCGCAGCCAAATCAAACGCTGTCCAAAAAGCACCGTCAACACCCGCACCAGAGCCAGCGATACACGAGGATGTGATGCGTGCCTTGCAAGAGCTGACCCAAGAGTTGAAGCAAGAGCCAACAACAGTCATGGCAAGCGTCGGTGGGTTAGTTCTCTTGTTACTGTCTTGGTTCGGCCTTCGGTACCGGCGGAGCAAGCATTCGCCCGAAGAAAAGCCAGCTGAGGTGGATGGCGTGCAATCCATCTTCGAGCAAGCCGGGGGACGCAATATCGACACCAGCAACAGCGTGTTCCACTCGAATTTTGTGCCCTCGGTCAGCCAGTTGGATACGAATGAGGTCGATGCAGTCGCTGAGGCCGATGTTTACATCGCGTATGGCCGTGACGAACAGGCCGAGGAAATTCTTCAGGATGCTTTGCGTCTGCATCCCGATCGTCATGCGCTGCGGGTAAAACTGCTGGAGATCTATGCCACGCGCAAGGATCGTCAAAAGTTCGGTACCCTCGCGGCCGAGCTACGCGTGTTGACGCATGGTGTCGGTGAGGCCTGGGTTCAGGCAGCGCAAATGGGCATCGTGCTTGATCCCGGTAATCTGCTTTACGGGGCCGCCCTACGCGCAAACTCGGAACTCATTTCTGCATCGCCGAAGCCCGTGCCAGCGCAGCCCACCGAGACAAGCTCCCCGGTGGCCGACTTTGAGTTCAGGCTGGATGGTCTGCTTGAAGAGCGTCGTACCGACATCACGACCTCGACCCCAACTGCGCCCACAGGTGGCCATCTTGCAGCGGCGAAAACGACAACGCCAAGTGTTTCTGCCAGCTATACGTCCAGCGATCTCTCCAATACTTTGGAATTCAATCTGTCCGATTCGTTCTCCTCCTCAATGTCAGTCTCCAATTCATCTTTGTCATCCGCTAGGTCAGCTGCAACAGCGCAGAAGCCCACGGGCCTTGCAATGCACGAGGGTGATCTCGCCTCTCTGAAAACCAAGTTTGATCTGGCCATCGCTTGTCAGGAAATCGGTGATCATGAAGGCGCGCGCGAGCTGCTCGCCGAAGTCGCCGTCAGCCAGCACCCCGAGCTGGCGGAGCGCGCTCAATCTCTGCTGAGTCAACTCGCGTAAAATTCGCCGCTGGGAGCAGGTCTGATCGGGTCCTGCGTGTTTGGCATTGACCCGACAAGACAGGTTCCTTTCTGGCGCATCAGCTTTCGTTATCCGACATCAGCACCGCAGTGCCGGTGGTTTGGCAAAACCGAAGGGCCGCTCTTACGGGCCCCTGCTGCGTCCTGTCTACGGAGTAACATGTTGAAACGCATCGCACTCGGACTGCAATATGACGGTGGGCCATGGCATGGCTGGCAGACGCAGCCGCATGGTCGGACCGTGCAGGATGTCCTCGAATCCGCACTCGCAAAGTTTTGTCAGGCACCCATAGCCACGACTTGCGCGGGCCGCACCGATGCCGGGGTGCATGCGCTCTCGCAAGTGGTTCATTTCGATACAACGGTAAGCAGAGAAAATTTTTCCTGGGTACGCGGTGTCAATGCATTTCTTCCAGACTCGATCGCCGTGCAATGGGCGACCGAAGTCGAAGGCGGTGAGCAGGGGTTTCATGCGCGGTTTTCTGCGCTGATGCGTACCTATCACTACGTCATTTACAACTATCCGGTTCGGTCGCCGCTCAGTGAGGGGCGAACAGGGTGGGTGTTCCGTCCACTCGATGTCGCGCTGATGGAGGACGCAGCCAAGGCGCTGATTGGTCAACATGACTTTTCTGCATTTCGCGCTGCGGAATGTCAGGCAGCATCACCGGTGCGCACTTTGCACCACATTGCGGTCGTGCGCCACGGTGATCGCGTCATCGTCACGCTAAGCGCGAATGCGTTTTTGCATCACATGGTGCGCAATATTGTGGGCTCCTTGATTCAGGTGGGCATCGGCAGTCGTCCGGTCCCATGGATGGCGGAGTTGTTGTCCAGCCGGCAGCGCGAACTCGCTGCCCCGACGTTTAGTCCGGACGGACTTTATTTGGCAAAAGTCGACTACGATGCGCGCTGGGCGCTACCTGCACTCGAAGAATCATTGCCTTTCTGCTAAAAAATGACCCATAGAACACGAATCAAGCTCTGCGGCCTGACACGCATCGAAGATGTCACGCAGGCCGTGGCGGTGGGCGCGGATGCCATCGGCCTAGTGTTCTACGCGCCGTCGCCGCGCTATGTTGCCCCGGAAACGGCGGCCCGACTCGTCGAGGCGCTACCGCCCATGGTGAGCACGGTCGGTTTGTTTGTGAATGCGGATTTGGGCGAGGTGACTGAGGTACTTCGTCGCGTGCCCTTGTCTCTTTTGCAATTTCATGGGGATGAGACGCCGGCACAGTGTCGCGAGATCGCGGAGGCCGTTCAGCGCCCCTTCATGCGCGCGCTCAGAATCAGGCCCGATGCAACGGCCGCGGATTTGTTAGAATCACAGGCCGCTTACCGAACTGCGAGCCCACTCTTCTCGGGTTTGCTGCTCGATACTTGGAGCGATGCGTACGGTGGCACTGGAAAGGTATTCGATTGGTCTCTAATTCCCGAAGAAATCGCGCATCAGGCCGTTTTGAGTGGTGGCTTGAACGTGCAAAATGTGACTGACGCTGTGCGCCAAGTGCGCCCGTACGCCGTTGATGTCAGCAGTGGCATCGAATCGGCCAAGGGCATCAAGGACACAGCACTGATGCGCGCCTTTGTATCTGCAGTGCGCGCGGCAGACGAACAGTAAACATTCAGCAGTTCGAGGAGAGATCATGGATCACAATCCCGCCCATCTGGGCATGTACAACTTTCCTGACGCATCCGGCCACTTCGGCCCGTATGGCGGCAGTTTCGTATCCGAAACACTCACCCATGCGCTCGAAGACCTCAAGGCGCAGTACGCTCACTACCAGAACGATCCGGAATTCCTGCGCGAGTTTCATCACGAGCTGAAGTATTTCGTGGGTCGTCCGAGCCCGATTTATCACGCACGTCGCTGGTCGTCAGAGACTGGCGGCGCGCAGATTTTTTTCAAGCGTGAAGACCTGAATCACACCGGCGCGCACAAAATCAATAACGTCATCGGACAGGCGCTGCTTGCAAGACGCATGGGTAAGCCCCGTGTGATCGCCGAGACGGGTGCGGGCCAGCATGGTGTCGCTACCGCGACCATTTGCGCGCGCTTTGGTCTGGAGTGTGTGGTGTACATGGGCAGCGAAGACGTCAAGCGTCAGGTGCAGAATGTCTACCGCATGCAGTTACTGGGCGCGACCGTGGTACCGGTTGAATCGGGTTCGAAGACA
>CAMBJI010000051.1 GCA_945867725.1 Bordetella parapertussis | reverse complement strand
TCAGGATTCCGAAATGGTTGTCTGGTTTGCCTCAGGCGTCTCGCTGATGGATTGGGTGCGCCCGGTCATGCAGGTCGGCTTGCCAATGGTGATACTGACCGCGGTGCTGTCTTTTTGGCTGACGCCTTGGTCCCAAAAATACTCCGCTGAACAGCGCGAGCGCTTTCGTAACCGGGAAGATATTTCAAGAGTCTCCCCAGGTAAATTTCAGGAATCTGCCAACGGTGAAAAAGTATTCTTTGTCGAGGGACTCTCTTCGGACACTACGAAGGTAAAAAATGTATTCCTTAGTCAGAATAAAAATCAGGAAAGTGGCGTAGTCCTTGCTCGCGAAGGCACCATGAGCATTGATGCCCGCGGTGACAAGCTGCTGCAGCTACACGAAGGCCGGCGCTATGACGGTATGCCTGGCTCGCCGGAGTTCCGCATTATGAATTTCGAGCGTTATACCGTCGTCATCGCAAGCAATACCAAGGAGCTCGCGGAAAATAAGTCTGCACGTGTGCTCCCTACGGCGGAACTGATCATCGATCCGACCCGCAATAACCTCGCCGAGCTGTTGTTTCGGATCTCCGCGCCCTTGACCTGCCTGATGCAGATGTTGCTGGCCATACCGCTGGGCTTTGTGAATCCTCGGCGCGGTCGCACACTCAATCTAATGATTGCCTTGCTGCTGGCGGTGACCTACTTCAATGTCACTAGCATCATGCAAGCGATGGTGGCGCAGGGTAAAGCTTCGTTCGGAATGTCATGGTGGCCATTGCATTTGGCAGCAGGCGCGCTGATTGTCTTGTTATCTTTCTGGCGTAATAACCCCAATATGCGCTGGCACCCATCGGTTTGGTTGGCGCTGGTGCGCCGCCTGATCATGCCGCGCTCCGGAGGCGCAGCATGACGGTGCTTCGGCGTTATTTTGCCGGCGAGATTTATCGTTCCGTCGCTTTTGTTCTGATCGCCTTTCTGGCGCTGTTCGCTTTTCTCGACATGATGAGTGAGATCAAGTCGGTCGGGCAGGGTGGCTATCGCGTCGAGCATGCGTTCGTGTATGTATCGCTTGGGTTGGCGAATTACGCCTACCAGATCATGCCGATTGCAGCGCTGATCGGCACGATTTACGTGATGGCCCAGCTCGCCGCACGCTCTGAATTCACCGTCATGCGCGCATCCTCGCTGTCGATGGCCGGTGTCATTCGCATACTGTTACCGATCGCGATCACGTTTGCGGTACTGACTTTCGTCTTGGGCGAATTCGTTGCGCCGCGCTTTAATGATTTTCGGGAGAATGCCAAGCGGCGCATTCAAGGGGCGACCATTTCCTCCGAATTTCGATCGGGCTTGTGGGCCAAGGATGTGCTGCGCGATCCTGCAACCAAGCAAATCACCGGCTCGCGATTTCTGAACGCAGGCAAAGTAGAACTTAGCGGTGAGCTTCGATCGGTCTGGGTTTATGAGGTTGATAACCAGATGCGCCTGATGAAGCTCATTACGGCCGAGGAAGCCCATTTTCTCGACAACAACCGGTGGCGTCTGGACAGAGTTAAAGAGATGCGATTTGCACGGGACGCGGGTCAGAGGAATTCCGATCAGTCCGCCATCATCACGCAGTACAAGTTCGATTCCAGCCTACTTGAATCGGAAATCACGCCAGAGATCATGGCTGTCCTGATCTCCGATCCCGCCAAAATGTCGGCGCTAGATCTGGTCGTCTTCACCAAGCATCTGGAAGAAAATCGTCAGCGTACGGATCGCTATGACATCGCCTTGTGGACCAAACTTTTGTATCCGCTGGCAGTGTTTGTGATGATGTCGCTGGCCTTGCCGTTTGCTTATCTTCAGTCGCGCAGTGGCGGTTTGTCACTGAAAATTTTTGTAGGCATCATGATCGGCGTATCCTTTCAGCTGCTTAACAGCCTTTTTTCGCATATCGGTTTGCTTAACACTTGGCCGCCTTTCATGACGGCTACTGCCCCAAGTGCCTTATTCCTGTTTGCTGCCATCAGTGCATGTCGATGGGTGGAGAGACATTGATGACGATGCAAAAAGCACTGGTACTGTTTGCCCATGGTGCGCGTGATCCGCGCTGGGCTCAGCCTTTTCAGAAATTGCAGAAAATTGCGCAGACAAGTTTGCCTGATACGGCCGTTGAACTCGCTTTTCTTGAGCTGATGGAGCCGCGCCTGCCGGACGTCGTGTCTCAGTTGGCCGAGCACGGCTGCACGGAGATCAGCGTAGTACCGGTATTTCTGGGGCAAGGTGGCCACGTGCTGCGTGATCTACCACCTTTGATCGAATCCCTTCGCACGCAATATCCCACACTGTCGCTGCATGTCAGTGATGCAGTCGGAGAGAGTCCTGCCGTGCTTGATGCGATTGCCGCTTATTGCGTTAGCAGGATCTAGGGTTTTAGGTTTCTCGGTCGCAGGGCCTCGCCGATCATCACCAGCACTGGGCCATCACACGCAGGTATACCTTTGGACATCTCGATGAGGGTCATGCGCATCACGCGCTGATCGGTTCGGCTAACGTTTTCAATCGCAATGACCGGTGTCTCAGCGGCCTTGCCATGTGCCAGCAAACGCTTCGCCGTTTCTATCGCTTCCTGACCGCCCATGTACTGCACCAGCGTGTCGCAAGTCGGAAGCGCTGCCTGATCAGTTTCGCCCTTGCCGGTCGTGGAAGTAAAAAAAGCCACATTACGCGCGACACCGCGTTTGGTCAGCGGCTGACGTATCGCAGCAGCGGCAGCAAAGGCCGTCGTGATGCCCGGGATGATGTCGTACGAAATGCCAGCTGATTCTAAAGCCTGTAACTCTTCATCGGCGCGCCCGAACAGCATGGGGTCACCGCCTTTGAGTCGTACGATGCGATCGTAGCGAAACGCGCAGGCTATCAATTGTTGATTAATGAGGGTCTGCGCCGTAGAGCGTTGACCGCTGCGCTTGCCCACCGATACCAGCTGAGCTTGAGAACAGAGCGCGAGAACATCCAGTGTGACCAGCGCATCATGCAAAACGATTTCTGCGTCACGCAGCACTGCGGCACCGCGCACGGTAATGAGGTCGGCTGCGCCGGGGCCGGCGCCGACCAGCCAGACGTGACCCGGTTGCGTCCGGATCGGTCTGTTAAATGGATCCTGCATCGGCGCAGTTTATCAGTGCAGCAACGAGACCCGCAATCAGCCCCGTAATCAGCCTAGACGAATCATGCCTGCAGCGACGGTTTGGTGTGAAATTTCATCAATCAGGATGAAGCTGCCGGTGGCGCGACAGTTGTCATACGCATCCGCTGCCAGTGGTTGCTGAACAGTGAGTGTGATGCGTGCAATACCGTTGAGTGCCAGCGTATCGCCGCTGTACTGCTGTTGGGTGTTGATGTCCAAGAGCGAGTCCAACGACGTCACTTTCGCAGCTACTTGACGCGTGGTGTGTTTGAGCCAGTACTTGCGGCGCAGGTCGAGTGGCTCTTCCGAGAGCCAGCACACATCGGCTGTCACCTGTTTGAGTACCGTGGCAGGGGCGTCGGCAGAGGCCAGCATGTCGCCACGCGAGATGTCGACATATTCGTCCAGAAGAATGGTCACCGACTTGCCGGCAGAAGCGCTCTCCAGCGAACCATCCAGCGTGAGTATGTCTTTGACAGTGGCGGCCAAACCTGTCGGTTGCACCAGCAGTTTGTCGCCCTTGCGAACCGTGCCCGATTCAATGCGGCCCATGTACCCGCGGAAGTCATTCGCTTCATGACCGTTGTGACGGGCAACCAATTGCACCGGAAAACGCAAAGCTTGTGCGTGTTCGTTGTCATGAACCGGTAGGGATTCGAGTAAATCGATCAGCGTCGGGCCTGAGTACCAGGGCATCTTCTCGCTGCGCGTGACCACGTTGTCACCGGCTAGCGCCGACAACGGAATAGGGCGTACATTTTTCAGACCCAGTTGAGCAGCAAAGACTTCGTAGGCTGCGACTATGCGATCGTAGACAGATTGGTCGTAGTCAACCAGATCCATCTTGTTGACAGCGACGATGACGTGTTCGATCTGTAGCAGTTTGGCGATGGTGGAGTGACGCTTGGTCTGAATCAGTAGCTCGGCTTTGTCTTCCTCGTCAAATTTCACTTTAGATACATCGACCAGAATAATCACGGCATCCGCCGTCGATGCGCCCGTGACCATATTGCGCGTGTACTGTTCATGCCCCGGTGTGTCGGCAATAATGAATTTACGTTTCGGCGTTGCGAAATAGCGATAGGCGACGTCAATGGTGATGCCTTGCTCGCGCTCGGCTTCCAGTCCATCGGTCAGCAGCGATAAATCGACCATGTCACCCACGGTGCGCTTGTGACGGGCACGTGAGATGGCATCAAGTTGATCCGCAAAAATACCTTTGCTGTCGAACAGTAATCGACCTATCAGCGTGCTCTTGCCATCGTCAACCGAGCCGGCGGTAATAAAACGCAACAGGCCGCGCTCATTGGCATGGGTATCGCCTGACGCCAGGTTTTTGTCTGCGACTGCGTTCATCAGAAATATCCTTCTTTTTTGCGCTTTTCCATCGAGGCTTCGGATGTCTGATCATCCATGCGTGTGGCGCCGCGCTCGGTGATCTGTGTCACCGCTGTCTCTGCAATGATGGCATCCACGGTCGATGCTGTCGATGCAACCGGGCAGGTGCATGAAATATCACCGACGGTGCGGAAACGCACCGTTCGAGTTTCAATCTGTTCGCCTTCCTGAGCAGGCGTCAGTGGTGTTAGCGGCACCAGTAATCCATTGCGGGGAATGACTTCGCGGTCATGCGCAAAATAGATCGAAGGCAGCGCCAGCTTTTCACGAGCGATGTACTGCCATACATCAAGCTCGGTCCAGTTAGAAATAGGGAAGACTCGCATGTTCTCACCGGGATGAACACGCGTGTTATACAAATCCCAGAGCTCGGGCCGCTGTGCCTTTGGGTTCCATTGGCCGAAATCATCGCGGAATGAAAAGATGCGCTCTTTTGCGCGCGCTTTTTCTTCGTCACGACGTGCGCCGCCAATACAGGCATCGAACTTGTGTTGAGCAATGGTTTCCAGCAGCGTGACTGCTTGTGCTGAATTGCGCGAATCCGTTTGTGGATTACGCAGGCGGACCGTGCCACGTTTGATCGAATCTTCGACTGAACCGACGATCAGACGCTCGCCCAGTTCAGCCACGCGCTGATCGCGGAAGTGCATCACTTCTTCAAAGTTATGTCCGGTATCGATATGCACGAGCGGGAAGGGGAATTTACCCGGCCGGAATGCTTTTTCCGCGATACGCAGCAGCACAACCGAGTCTTTGCCGCCTGAAAAAAGCAGCGCTGGATTGCTGCACTCCGCCGCCACCTCACGCATGATGTGGATGGACTCAGATTCCAGCCAATCTAGGTGACGGTTACTGGCAGCGTCCATGAAGTGTTGATTGTCTACGGGCGAATTCATGATGTTGATATCTCGGTTGAATCGGATTTTACGCGGACCAGTTTGCCATCGACCACATGGAGACCGCATTCTTTGCTGTCTGGCGATTCCCACCACCAGCGGCCAGCACGTATGTCTTCACCGGGCTGAATGGCACGGGTGCAGGGCTCGCAGCCTATAGAAGGGTAGCCTTTTTCGTGTAACGGATTGAAAGGCACCTGATGATCGCGAATGTAATGCCAGACATCATCCTCTGACCAATCTGCCAACGGATTAAATTTTTGCAGTCTATGCGCGGCATCATCTTCCTGCATGGCGAGCTCACTACGGGTGGTGGATTGCGCACGACGCTGGCCAGTGATCCAAGCTTTGTTGCCCGCCAGTGCGCGCTTGAGTGGCTCGACCTTGCGAATGCGGCAGCATTCCTTGCGCATCGCTATGCTGTCGTAAAACGCATTCAAGCCGTTCGCTGCGACATAGGCGGTAATGGCTGCCGGTTCGGGCTTGTATAGCGCTACCTCGTAATCATAGGTCTCGCGGATGCGATCAATCATGCCCAGCGTTTCTGCATGCAGACGACCGGTTTCCAGCGAGAATATCGTGATCGGCAGCTTGGCGCGCAAGATCAGGTCGGTGATTACCATGTCTTCAGCCGCAAGGCTCGAGGCGAAAACTGCCGGCGAAAAATCAGCGGCAATACGCTCGAGCAGTGAGCGCGTGGCCGAAAGAACTTCGTTGTAGTTTGCTCCGCTCATGGCAGATCCTGTGCAGCGGGGCGCGACGCGCGACGATACAGCGGCGTCTTCTGATCCCATGAGGTCTGGTACACATCCGAAAAATCCGTCAGACCTTTGAGTGCATCTTCGATGCTGCGATCTTCGCGCGTTGCGAAAGCATTGAAGCCGACACGTTGCATATAAAACAGTTGGTCACGCAGCACATCGCCAACGGCACGTATCTCGCCCTCATAGCCGAGGCGACTGCGCAGATTAAAGGCGATCGAATAACCACGACCATCAGAGAAGGCTGGAAAATCAACAGCGATCAGAGTTAGCGCGGCGATATCTTCTTTCAGCTGCTCAGCGCGTTCATCACTGGCCAACCAGACGCCGATATCCTTGCGTGCGGACAGCGCCGTTTTTTGCATCAGCCAAACCTGCAGCGGTACGATTTGCTGACCTGCTGGCACCGACACGGTTTCCGGTGATTCGCCCTCGGTCAGCTTGAACACATTCCAGTGGTCATCAACGATAGCCTTGTCTTTGATGATCTTACGCATACGCATCTTCTCCCGCTTGGTAGGTTTGGCCAGCAATCGGTGTTGCGTACACATGATCCTTAAATAGATTGACGCCGACGCGGTTGACGGTATCGATGAATAGCTCTTCCTCGATGCGCTCTTTCACATAGACTTCCAGCAAACGCCCAATCACTTCAGGCATCTGTCCGGCGGCGAAAGAGGGGCCAATGATTTTACCGATGGCGCTGGTGTTACCTTGTGCGCCACCGATGGAGACTTGGTACCACTCCGAGCCATCCTTGTCGACGCCGAGAATACCGATGTTACCGACATGATGATGACCGCAGGCGTTGATACAGCCCGAAATATTGAGCTCGATGTCACCAATATCATGCTGAAAATCGACATTGTCGAAACGCTCGGCAATAGCTTCGGCGATGGGGATGGATTTTGCGTTGGCCAGCGAGCAGAAATCACCACCTGGGCAGCAGATGATGTCGGTCAGCAGGCCGATGTTGGCGGTTGCCAAACCATGCGTTTTCGCTTCTTTGTAAAGTGCGAGCAGATCCGATTGCTTCACATCGGCCAGCACCAGATTCTGCTCATGCGTCACGCGCAGTTCACCAAAGCTGTAGCGGTCGGAGAGTTCGGCGACGAAGTCAATTTGCTCGGCAGTGGCATCGCCGGGAGGCGTACCGTTTTTTTTCAGTGACAGCGTGACGATTGAATAGCCAGATACCTTGTGCGGTCTGACATTGCGTGTGAGCCAGTTCGAAAAAGCTTTGTCTTCGCTGCGCTGCTGCTGCAGCAGTGCGTCATTATCTTTCAACGTTTCGTAGGCTGGTGGGGTGAAATAGCTGGCGACACGCGCCAGTTCTTCGGCGGTGATTGTGCTGGGGCTGTCTTTCAAATCCAGCCATTCAGCTTCAACCTGGCGGCCGAACTCTTCCACGCCCAGTGCCTTCACCAGAATCTTGATACGTGCCTTGTACTTGTTATCGCGGCGACCGTACTGGTTGTACACGCGCATGATGGCTTCTGTGTAGCTCAGCAGATGCTGCCATGGCAGGAATTCGCGGATCACGCTGCCAATGATGGGTGTACGACCCAGACCACCACCCACCAGCACCTGAAAGCCGAGTTCACCCGCGTCATTTTTGATCAGATTCAGTCCGATGTCATGTACCTGAACGGCAGCACGATCTTCGGCAGCGGCGTTGACGGCAATCTTGAATTTGCGCGGCAGATAAGCAAACTCCGGATGGAAGGTGCTCCACTGACGCAGGATTTCGATGTAAGCCCGTGGATCAGCGAGCTCGTCGGCGGCGACACCGCAGAACTGGTCCGAGGTGATATTGCGTATGCAATTGCCCGAGGTTTGAATCGCATGCATTTCCACCGAGGCCAGCTCCGCCAGTATTTCGGGTGACTGCTCAAGCTCGATCCAGTTGTACTGAATATTCTGTCGTGTCGTGAAATGCCCGTAGCCGCGATCGAACTTGCGCGCGATATGACCGAGCTTGCGCATCTGAGTTGACGACAGCAAGCCATAAGGAATCGCCACGCGCAGCATGTAGGCATGGCGTTGCAGGTAGAGGCCATTTTGCAGACGCAGGGGACGGAATTCATCTTCCGTGAGTTCAGCTGAGATGCGGCGTTCCACTTGGCTTCGGAACTGCGCAACGCGTTCGCGGACGATTTGGTGGTCGTATTGGTCGTAGCGGTACATGATGATCCTTAAGTGATTCGGTTCAGAGCACGAGCTTGGCCGCCACACCGGTTAGTGTGGTGGCGAGCAGCCCGCGCAAGAATTTTTCAGGGACCGAGCGTGCCAGCAGCGATCCGATCGTGATGCCGGGTACGGAACCCAGGAGCAGTGTGGCCAGCAATTCCCAGTTGATGGAGCCCAGCCACCAGTGACCCAAAGCGGCGATGGCGGTCAAAGGCACGGCATAAGCGATGTCGGTCCCTGCGATCTCGGCGGGTTTCAAGTTCGGATAAAGCAGAACCAGAATGGTCGCACCAATCGCCCCCGCACCAATCGAGGACACCGTGACCAGTGCGCCGATACCTGCGCCAGCAATGATGGTGGCGGCGACCTGTACGCGCCCGTGGAGTTGTTTCTCGGGATGCGCGCTCATCCAGTCCTGCATGCGACCACGGAAGATGATGGCAATCACCGTCAGGATCACGGAAAACGCGATCGCATAGCGAATGATCTGGCCGATGTGTTTGTCCAGTGCGCCGAAATACTTCAGGCCGATGGTGGCTACCACGGCAGCGGGCAGTGCGCCGAAGCACAGGCGCTTGACGATGTCCCAGTGCACATTCTTTTTGACCCGATGCGCGATGGTGCCAGCGCTCTTGGTGATTGCCGCAAAGGCGAGGTCGGTGCCCACCGCCACGGTTGGGTTGATGCCGAAAAACAGCGTCAGTAAGGGCGTCATCAGTGAGCCACCGCCCACGCCGGTCAGGCCGACCAGCAAGCCGACGGCAAATCCTGACACTACATAAGTCAAAGTCATAAGGCCTCGCGCAGAGAAGCCAGAATGCTAATAAACTCAGCCCTTATTCCAAACAACAGAGTATTTATTTGCTTATATGATTCTCAGATATAAGCAATTAAAACCCCGATAGCCCGATTTTTGGGCTGTTTTGTTTGTTTTATGAAAACATTGGTCATCGTTTTCCGGGAAAGATCATGAATATTCATCAATTCCGCTTCGTCCGAGAGGCCGTACGGCAAAACTTCAACCTGACCGAGGCCGCCAAGGCGCTGTTCACCTCGCAGCCCGGCGTATCCAAAGGGATCATCGAATTTGAGGAAGAGCTGGGCATCGACATCTTCACCCGTCATGGCAAGCGCATCCGCGGCCTGACCGAGCCGGGGCGGGAGGTGTTGAAATCAGTGGAACTGATCCTGCAGGAAATCGAGGGTCTCAAGCGAATCGGCAAGGAATTTGCTGCCCAGGATTCCGGCAGCTTCACGATTGCTACCACCCACACGCAGGCTCGCTATTCATTGCCCACCGTGGTGCAGGCGTTTGCGCAAAAATTTCCGAAGGTACGTCTATCGCTTTTGCAGGGAAATCCCCGTCAGGTCGCCGAGATGGTGCTCAATGGTCAGGCCGATCTGGCGATTGCCACCGAAGCGATCGCCGATATTGATGGTTTGGTGACCATGCCTTGTTTTCAGTGGGAGCATCTGGTGGTGGCGCCGCC
>CAMBJI010000050.1 GCA_945867725.1 Bordetella parapertussis | reverse complement strand
TAAACGGCAACGCGGCAGATAACGTCCTCTCTGGTGGAGATGGCGTTGATACCTTGGTCGGCGGGGCTGGCAACGACACCTTGGATGGCGGGTCTGGTGCAGATCGCCTATCGGGTGGTTTGGGTGACGACACCTACCTTATTGACGACCTGCGAGATACCGTCTCCGAGCGCCCGGGACAAGGTACCGACACCATTCAAACTACGCTCTCTAGCCTTAGCCTCTCCCTCCTGACGGCTGTTGAGAATCTCACCTACACCGGTGCTGGGGATGCGGTACTCATCGGCAACTCACTCTTGAACGTCCTTCGCGGCTCCACTGGTAATGACCTGCTCAATGGCGGCAGTGGCGCCGACGTACTGGTCGGTGGCGCGGGAAACGATGTTTACGTTGTTGACCATGTCAATGACATCGTGACGGAAGGCGCTGGCGAGGGTATGGACACCGTGCAATCCATCGTGAGCTTGCGGTTGGCTGACCACGTAGAAAACCTGACCCTGACCGGACGCTCTGCGATCAACGGAACGGGTAATGACGATGGCAATCGTATGCTGGGGAACACAGCCAAAAACACCCTTGATGGGGGTTTGGGAGACGACACGCTGGACGGTGGTGCCGGGAATGATGTTCTGCTGGGTGGCGCGGGAGATGATCAACTGATCGGTGGAAATGGTGTTGACGTGCTGACTGGCGGGAATGGCGCCGATCATTTTCTGTTTGACAAGCTGTTAGGTAGGACGAACATCGATACGATCACAGACTTCGAGTCCGGCATCGACAAAATTCTGCTGGATGATGCTGTTTTCAAAAAGCTCATTGGGGACACAGATTTCAGCGACAACTTCTTTGTCAGAACCATCGTAGGCCCAACTACGGCTCAAGACCAGAACGACTTCATCGTATTTGATTTGGAATCGTCCAAGCTCTATTACGACGTGGACGGAGGCGGACGGTCGGCTGCGGTCTGGTTTGCGACGCTAACTGGGGTTAGCGACCTGTCCCACAACGACTTCTGGATCGTTTAGCTTTTCTGTTTGGGGCGTCGCGGGTATTGTGGTGCCTGCTTGTGGGCGACGAACCCGCAGTCAAGCTTCGGTTATCTGACATATTTGAGGGTAAAAATAAGGGTAAAAAGCTAAGATCGAATCAAATAATTAGCTTAAATGCTTGGTTTTTGGCCGGGGGTTCGAATCCCACCCTCGCCCCGCGAGGGGCATTTTCATTTTCGAGAGGAGTGAAGTCCCTGCGGACTTCACGTGTGTGATTCGAAGGACTTGACTTGCAAGCCGAGTCGCGGCCTGCAGTGTGTAGGTGGATCCACCCTCTCCGCCAAGATCTATTGCCTCTTCCCCATTAACGGGGGTTGGGCATCCACTAGACACGATTGATGACGCCGTTCCGACCGCAGTGGGCAAGGACCCTGAGCCGGTAATTCTCGAAGTTCCGAAATCCAAACACTCGCCGTGATATCTTTTTCATTTTATTGCGGAGGCCTGGCGTGCTTGCCCTGACGAATTGGACATATTCGCTCACATTGATTCAATCGAATCCCGAATTCTTTTGAGAATATCGTTGAAATCTGGCTGCCCTTGGTAGTACAAGGCTTTAGTTTTTTTGAATTCTTGTGTAAATAATTCACGCTCGTTTGGTCTTTCGAGAACGAAGGCAGGATTCCGGGCGATCACGATTTCATCTCCTGATCGGAAGCGCTGAATTTTTCGCACTTGGTACGCTGGCTCCCTCATAAAAGATTGCACTTCTTCCATCGATAGCAGGCAGTAGACGTCGTAATAGTGTCGCAAAAAATTGGTTGGGAAAATTTTTGATTCGCCGAGCCGTCGGTATTTGGTTGAAATGGTTTGTAATTTTTCAACAAAGGTATGCGTAGCTGCATAGCAGCGAACTTCTTTTGCACGATTATCTAAAATTTTTACGCCGCTATTATTTGCGACCTCCCAGGCCCAGGAGCTGATGGTCAGAGGTACATTGGGTGTCGTGTCATCAAAACCTAGCTCGAGCAACACCCCATCCTTTACCCCCTCAAGAACGGGTTGTGTGGATTGGTACTGGAGTCTGATTCCAGCGCTGCGGAGCTGTTTTTCATCGTCGAATGCGGTTTCTCGCTTCACACTTACGATGCCTGGAATATTAATCTCAGTGGCTAGTTGAGCGTAGTAATCACTACGCGACTGGATATGTGCTGGCTTATCGTGATTGCGTCCGAATTTTACGTTTGAACCCTTGGGTGGTTCGATTCGTATGTCAATGTCCTCAGAAAACCGATGGATCACTCCGTAACCTTTGGATAGCGAAGTTCCGCCCTTGAGCTCGAAACAATAGCCCTGCGCCTGCAGGCCCCAAAGACAATGCATGATCCAGTAATCTTTCTCGATCAAGGTGGGCGCTATACCCTTTGTATCCGAGACGGCAGCAATCAGCTGTTTGAAATCAGGAAGGTCGTGAAGGAATTTAGGCATTGAGCCAACTGTCGATACGCTTTTTGGTGGCAGCAGAACCATAGCTTTGCATTGCGTCTTTCAGTCGTACCGAATTCAGTTCTGGCAGACGACTGCGGGCATGCCTAAGGACTTCGGTCTGGTCTTCCGCGAGTTCGTTGAGATTGTTAAGAAGATCGACGAACAAAAACTCGGCTGTTAATTTTTTTGGGAAGCGTGGCTTGACCTTGAAGTTGAACTCACGGTTGCCCAGCTTGAAGACACCGTGCCGCTTGTGGTTGTAGACAAGCGTTGAGTTGTAGAGCTGTGTCGTGCCGGCACCGACCGAGTTGTAAGCGGAAGGTGAAAACATCAGGAAGTGCTTATCCCTCAGGAAGGCTTCTACCAGTTGATGATCATCAGGCGGCAAATTGCCAAAGCGAGAGGCCTTGGGCTGGTAATAGAGCCCCGGCGCTACCTTCTTCAGGGTGCCGGATTTCATCAGCTCACTGAGGTTGCGATCAACCGCGCCGGTGACCTTTGCGAGGTCTTCGCGACGGTACACGCGACCAGGCGAAAGCTGGCCAGCGAGCGCCGTGGCAGCTTTGGGGGTCGGGCGGTTGGTCCGGGGCGTTGAGGCCTTCATGAATGGTATTTCATTGAAAATTCATGCAATTTTAGACTAGGTGAGTGACTTTTCCTAGGGCTGTCGCGATTCAACTAACCTGTAAGCGCATCCGGCAAGAAATTGGCGCGATGTGGCGGATGGAGTTGACTTTCTGTCGTTCAATGGCCAGGTAATAATATTTTTATAACAAATTGCTTCATTGGGCCAAGTAAACGATTCGCGGATATATTGGCGGAGACCCGCATTCTTCAATCAAAGAAGGCATTGATTTTGCTGGGATTTGAGCAATGGTGTTAATTCCACCCCCTTCAAATGCCCCGCGGGGGGCATCGTCATTAGTGGTAATCCCCATCATCCAAAACATAGGCGCTCCCGTCCCGGAGCTCGAATGTCAATCACCAGTTACCGCTGACGATGACTGACCAGCGACCGGGCCGTCAAACAGTTATTGTTGAAGTTAATGAGGGAAGCGCCGCTCACACCAAATATGTATTCAGTGCACTTACCGCAGCAGGTGTCACCGAATACGTAGCCGTTACAGATCTGTTCTCGGACAGCCTACGCAATCAGTCGAGAAAGTCGGGCTGCTCTTTCAGGATGCGTGCATAGAGCGGTTGAAACTGAAACCAGCCGGCAAAGGACGAACCAGTCAGTGCATAGGTTTGTTGGGCGGATTCAGGCGAAACGTGCAACAGAGGTCGACCATTCGCGGCCGCTTCAGTCATCAACTGCACCTGACAGCTGCGCTCAAAAGCGATGTACCACCAGGCAGCGGCATCGACGGTATCGCCCACTGTCAAGAGGCCATGATTTTGCAAAATAACGGCTTTGTTATTACCCAACGCTTTGGCGATTCTGGCGCCTTCCTCCAAATCAACAGCGACGCCACCAAAATCGGTATAGACGGAATGGTCATTGTAAAAAGCACAGACATCTTGTGTGATCGGATCGAGTTTGCGACCCAATGCAGACCACGATCGACCATGGATCGCATGAGTATGAGCGGCGGCCACTGCGTCGGGGCGTGCGTTGTGAACATTGGAGTGAATCGCAAATGCAGCAGCGTTGACCGGGAGATTACCTTCGACCACATTGCCGTGATGATCAACACGGATCAGGTTGGAGACTTTGATCTGGCTGAAGTGAACACCGAAAGGATTCACCCAAAATGAATCAGGGAATTCAGGGTCGCGTGCAGTGACATGCCCGGCCACACCTTCATCAAAACCGAATTTTGAAAACAGGCGGAAGGTCGCTGCCAAGCGCTGTTTGCGATGCAGGCGCTCGTCCGCCACATTGTCGAATTTAGGTGGTGAGGGTAAAGGCGGATTGATCGTGCTACCCACCTCTGCGTGGCAGGCATGCATGGCGGAGAGTTTTTCGGGAGCGTTCATGATACAGGGCTTTCTTCAGAGTGGTTGGCAGTTGGTGATTCGTGATGCAGTGGGTCAGGAAAGCACGGGTCATGAAACACCCGCAGTGGCATTTGAAAGCCTGGTCGCACGGCCCAAAGATATCAAAACTTGGACAGATCTCAACGCTTTGCCGCAAGAATTGCTGAAATTAATGGTCAGGTCGGCGCCAAGCGTGAAGTCGAGCGACATCTTGCCAGAAATCTGGTTCAGTCGGGCTGCGGAGGTAGTAAGTTAGCAAAGGGGGTTCCCCGCAAGTCACCGCCGCGATGACAAGATCGGATCACCGGCTGGGTCGTGCCGCGCCGGAATGGGATGGCCTGTGCTTGGGCCCTCATGCCCAAGGCCGACGAAGCGCTGATCAAAGAATGGTGCAATCTGTGGGGGGCGGCCATGTTTGCATGAAACCATGGCCGCCAGCACGTTGATTTGTCAAATCTCCGCTTCGCACCGGAGTGCTAGCGCACGATAAGACGGAGATCTGTTGCGCATCGTCTTATTTTTTCTGTTCAGGTGCAGCTTCCGTTCCTCCGCTGGATTTGCCCGCCGTATTGCCTGAGCTGGATTCAGCCAATGCCTGTTTGAGTGCGTCCGATGCCGGGTTTTTCACCTTACCGTCGATGACTTCCATCGCGGTCGTCGTTTTTCCGTAGTAGGCGCTGGTCTTTCGTTCGTTATAGCGAATGTCATTGACACCGACGGTGGCGACATTACCGAACAATCCCTTGGTGCCTGACCAGGCAACCACATCGCCATCGCCAGTGGAGCCTTGCGCAATCTTGGTCCAATTAATGACGGTGATTCCTGCATTAGCACTCAGAGAAAAATTGTTTTTGTCGGTAAAGCGCTGTACTGCCTTGTCATTTTTTAGGACGAAGGCAACCGCACCACCCTCAGCGCCGACTTGCGCACCGATGCTGATACCACTGATATTGTAGAACGCAGGTTCGCTCCAGACCGTACCCTGTCGGACCAGCAGCACACCAGCACCGCCTTGACCACCGACACCGAGCGCCGCGCGGCCGTAGCTTGGCAGTATGTACACGCCTTTGGCATCAACTAGCACTCGCTGCATCGTCGGATCGGATTCCATGCGTTTGACGACTGCCACGGCATTTTCGACATGCTTGTTTGCGCTGCGTTCGTAAGCCTCCTGAGTTTCACGTTTTTGTACTGATTGCGCCATAACCATTGAAGGCGATGCAACTACCGCAACAAGCGCCAGTGGAATGATGCACTGGATAATAAAGTTTGATTTCGAGCGGGTCATGAAGGTTCCTTTTCAGTCTTGTCTTGTTGTCGAAACGAAGGTAGGGCACCCGCAATGGTCTACCCATGCTGAATCGACAGCTTGCGCTGCCGCAGTAACAGCCGTTGCTTTGAATGATTGGATGCAAAGATAGAGAGTTAAAACTAGAAAGTTTCAACGACACGATGGAAAGAAAGCAATTAAATCAGTCGCCATGATTTATCAGGGACTGAACTTGCGTTGAAGCAGTTCTTGCAATCAGCCTGGCGGCGTGATGCCCAGTAATTCAAAAAATTTATCCAGCGATCCCGCAGATGCGCTGACATCGCGAATCATGTCCGGCAAGCTAAGCTGCCCTAATTCAATAGCGCGCTGAATCAGATAAGGCGTTGGGCTGTGTGGCTCGACGCGTTGCAAGTAGAGTGCAATGGACATGAGTGCTGCATATGCCTGCTCACGGTCTTGAATGGTAGTTGCGTTGAAATTAATGTCACCGGAAGCTACCGACGTCCGGACTAGTTCTTCAGTTTGGTTTGTCGATAAGGCGGCACTCGCTGATGCGGCCATTGGGCTGATGCCGGTGGTACTTTCTAACGGTGGAGTCTCGACAGGCGGTGGCAGTTCTTTCAGCAGGCTTTGTGCAGCTTGCCGCAGGCTTGCGATGGTATCCGAAAGCTTGGACACAGAAGGCGAGTCCGTTTTCAACTGCATGTCCAGAAAATTCGACAGTCTTTCTAACGAAGCCAATGCCTGATCAGATCGAAGATTAATTTGCTTAAGCCAGTCTGCATCTGAGGGTTTTACACTTTCGCGTATCTCCCGGCGATTGAGAATTTCACCCTCCTGCACCTTGGCATCGTCGGCGCTTGGCGCGCTTTCCCAGTCGAGTAACGAGACCGGCGTTTCGCGGTGCAATACCGGGCGCAGCAGCAGAGTACTCAGCCTGAGAGTCAAAGGCAGATTGGCATTCATCCACACAAAGGGTGCGACACGACGCTCCGCATCATCATCGTCCATTGCAGGCCACGCCGTACTCCAGTATTGCTCTGCAATTCCTACAATCAGATCCAGCCCGGCACACAGACCATCCAGACTCGAAGTCCGTGTCCATGCATCGCATAACCAGGCAGCCACTTGAAAATCTTTAGTTTCCTGGTCAAGCAGCTGTATGCAGGCCTGTGCGACCTTGCGCCAGTCTGCCTTCACCAGAGGTCTCTCCCATTCACCCATCGGTAGTTGGGGATTGTCTTCCTCGCGGAGACGTGCAAGATCCGTGAATGCACGCTCATAGCGCATCCAACGACCGGCAGGCTCAGTGCCCCCCAGGGGTGCCAGCAGTTGCTGCACAAGATCATCCAGACGGTCGTCGGCCATCATCGCTCCACCAAAGGCGCACGTTCGGGGAAAACGGCAGGCCACGGCAAGGGCGCCGTCTTGCCTGGCTCGGACAGTGTGACGCCAACAAAAACACGCACGGGTTTCGCACGCAGCGCAGTATCTTTACTGTCGTTCTGCACGGGTATGTCAAATTTCAATGCTGAGGTACGTGCGTCGGAGGCTTCCGCAACGCGTAGCAATTGCATCATCTCCAGCAGTGCCCACGGACCATCGAAACGGAACACCACCTGCTTCCGACTAACCTCCAGATGCGCATTGTCCGGATCTGCGCGTGGTAGTAGCGGCACATCGTTCGCAAATCGCAACGTCAGTCGTATAGGATCGCCTGCTTTCCAGCGTATCGGACGAGGTGGATCGCGCAGTTTCAGTGTCTGCTCACCCATGGTGATCGTCCAATCGATAATCTTGTTTCCATCGATTTCGGCATTCACATTGGTACGGAAACGCAGACTGACATCATAGGCCGCCGGCTGTGAAGCATCGGTAGGGAACAGAGGTCCGAGCAACTGTCGTACCTGTAGCAGCTGTGCATTGAAGTCGCGAATAGGTGCAATCGATCCTTCGGGGACATTGTTACGTGCAAGGACTTCGGGTGAAACAATGGGCAGGCGCATCAGCAGTGTTGCGGTCTCTGACAAATCTGCTGCGCTGATGGCAGCGTATTCGCTGGCTTTGATACCGCTGCGATTGCCGATGAAAGGACGACGACCTTTGAGCACGCGATTGAATTCAGTAGCGAAGCTTGTCCACTGCTCCGTGAACGATCGACGGTCGAGAGACAAACAGCGACGTGTGATTGCCTTGTGCAAGTCCACATGGCGATCCGCAAAATAATTATTAGGTCGCTTGGGTGGCTCATTAGTCTTTAGTACATTCAGACACGCATTGCTATCGAGCTCGCGACCGAGATCGATCATGAAACGCTCCAGCTTGATGAGACTGCCTTTGGGATCTTTGGCGGTATACAAGTCGAGCTCGCGGCTGATGCCATTCCAGCGCGCCAAGTCGGCGTTATTGCGCATCTCGGCCGGCAGCGTGCCACGAAGTATCTGAACATTGGCAGACAGATTCTGCATTCGGGTGAGTTGCTGATTCAGATATTCAGGAACGTCGCCGCCCGCGAACAGGTTGAGCATCGAGCGCTGATCTGCCTTGCCATCGTCTGTCTCGTCAACGATCTGATACGGCCGTTCATCCAGCAATTCCTTGTTCAGAATCTGAAGGCGGGCGCCCGCATCATTGCCCAATATGGTCTGCAATGTGCGCGATTCGGACTCCTGACCCAGATCTTTGAGTATGGCGATCAAACGTTTTACATGGCCACTGGTGAGTTCGAACGAGGCCAATGAGTTGGTCGTCGAATTATTCCGCAGTTCGTCACTATCCATCGGGCTGTAGGAACGACTGATTAAATCCGCCAGTCGCAAAGCATATTGATAATCGATGACACTGCCGGCACTTTCCTGCATTTCGACAGGGAATTTGGGCAATTCATCAACGATGAATTTTTTATGGCTTTCTCCCAGCCTGACCGCTTTGGTCAATTGCTCATTATCCCAGCGAAGCAGCGTACCGCGTTGCGTGGCAACCAGCGCGTCACCGATCGCAGGGGTCATGAAAGGCTGGTTCAAGAAATGCTCGACCACCGGCAGTACCGACTGTCGGGCTTTTGACTGGGTCAGCTTTCCGTTGCTGGCAACAATGATGTCATCGCCATCGCCGAACAGAGACACAAAGCGCTGTCGTAGTCGTGCGTGCTCCTGACGCTGTTTGCGTCGCATCTGCTCAACCAATTCGGGACCGATTAATTTGTTGGCGGCAAACTGCTGCAGCATTTTTTCATGCGACTCACCGAGGTTGAGCGAATCACTTACCATCCAGCTGCCATGCCCCTGCGCGAGCAAAGTTTTTTGTTCCAGAAGTGCTTCGAATAATTCTTTATACGTCGCGATCATTTCAGCGCTGCTCGGGTCGGCTTGACCATCGAACAAATTGGCCACGTCACTAAGCGTGGAACGAACTCGTTCTTCGCTGCGGATCAGCGGGTTATCGACGAACAGCTTCTGGTTCAGCGTTTCCATACCTTTGATAAAGCTGCATTGTGCGGCGCGCTCGATCGCCGGCTGATCAATCAGCGAGCTTTCTCTGGCAGTCGCCGAACGGAACAGGGTCAGACTACCATTCAGATCGCCCGGTAATTCTGCGCCCAGCGTATCGAGTACCAGCATGCGCAAATCCTGCTGGCTATCCCGGTGCGGTGATTTGATGCGTTGCAGTGCACCGACATCAAAGCTCAAGCGCTGCATTTCCTGAGCGTAGTGCGACATGACAGTAAACTCGGTCAGATTTTCTGCCAACAGCGCATTGCGGACCGCGCCTTGCCCGACGGTGGTTTTGTGAACAGGTGTATCGCAGTCGGACGGCCCGCCCGTGAGTGTGTAAGTGGTCGGATTGCTCGGCGCATTCGTCAGTTCGCTGGTACGCCGATAAATTGCATGCTGCAGAGTCCGCAGTCCCAGTTCAGCGAAATCCTGTTCGATACGCTTTTGCGCCCGCATGAAAACATCATCAAAGATTGGCCATGAGCCAGGCATGAAAGGATTAAGCGCCGTTCCATCATAAAAACTCAGGCGTTTCGATACCCGTCGCGATTGCAGTTCTTCGAGGCCTATCATCAGTGATAGCGCCGTCTTGCGATACCACTCGAATTCGATTCGCTCGCCTTTATTGCTGGCATTGGTGCGATAGGCTTTATCGCGATTCAGTCCTTCCAATCCCTCGGCCAAAAACGGCAAGGTGCGGTTGAGCTGCATGGTACTCAACAGGATGCCCAGACCGAAGAACAGGGGCAGCCCCAC
>CAMBJI010000049.1 GCA_945867725.1 Bordetella parapertussis | reverse complement strand
AAAAGCCGTGGCTAAAAAATCCAGCGCAAAAAAAACGGTCTGAAATTCTAAAACCGCGCCGTAAATTCAATCGGTCTGTCTGATCAGCATCACGCAAGGCAACTCGCCTTGCGTGAACTCAATGTCGCCCGCAGTATCCCGAACTTTTTCTATCCATTCTGCTTCTACTGATTGCATGTTCATGAAGTCTTCCAGTACGTCGTCTCTATACGTACTGCCTTCTTATTTTTGCGGGAGCAACTTATGACCAAATGGATGATACCCATGGCTTGTGCCGTGCTATTGAGCGCGTGTGCAGGAACAACGGGCGGCAGTTCAGGTGAAATGAAAGAGAACAGCTCGGGAGCAGGTACGAGCAGCAGCTCGGGTACATCAGGCGGTAGCGCGGCCACCGTACCCTCCTCTGACTACAGCGGTGGCAGCTCGAGCGGCGGCGGATCCTCTTCCGTGACGCCTTCGGGCTCAGGCATGGGTGGCAGCGGCACAGAAACTCCCACCACACCCATTCCCACACCAAGTACAACACCAGCACCCACCACCATCCCCGGCCCAGGTCAGTAATCACAGACACAACCGGCATGCGTGCACGCTAAGACATGCCGGTTGTGTGGTTACTTGGGTGCTTGCGGCATACGTTACACTCTCAGACCGCTTCCGCTTCGCTGTCCGATATGTTCAATACCTCCGCAGCGCCAAAACTCTCTACCGTATTGATTGCCAGCGGCATCATTGTTTCGCTGGCGATGGGCGTTCGACATGGCTTTGGTTTTTGGCTGCAGCCGATGTCGCTGCAGCATGGCTGGACGCGCGAAACTTTCTCACTTGCCATGGCGGGTCAGAACCTGATGTGGGGTGTCTTCGGTCCGCTTGCAGGGATCGCTGCTGACCGACTTGGCGCGGCACGCGTCGTTGTCGCTGGCGCGCTCTTGTACATGGCTGGGCTGCTGTGGATGGCATTGATCAATCAGGCTGGCCTCTTTGTTATAGGCTCAGGGTTGCTGATGGGTGGCGCGCTATCCTGTACTGCTTTCGGTGCGTTGTCGGGCATCGTGGGGCGCGCGGCATCGCCAACCAAACGCTCTTGGGCCTTCGGGATATTGGGTGCTGCAGGTTCATTCGGCCAGTTTGCGATGGTGCCAGTAGAGCAGCAAATGATTGCTACGACCGATTGGCAGCAGGCGCTATTCATGCTGGCCGCACTCATTGTGCTGACCATGATCCCGCTGGCCTGGCTGCTACGCGAACCTACAGCACCGGCTCCCGCAACAACGCAGCAGCAAAGTATTCTGGAGGCAACTCGCGAAGCATTTTCATATCGGCCGTTTCAATTGCTGATGTGCGGCTACTTCGTTTGTGGCTTTCAGGTGGTGTTCATCGGCATGCATCTGCCTGCGTACCTGCGCGACAAGGGGATTGATGATCCCATGGTGGCGGTGATGGCGCTCGCGCTGATCGGGCTATTCAACATCTTTGGCTCTTTCTATGCAGGCAAGCTAGGCGATGTACTACCCAAACGCTATCTTTTATCAGGGATTTATTTCGCCCGGGTGGTCATCATCACACTCTTTTTACTCGCGCCGCTGTCTCCGATATCCGTGTATCTTTTCGCTGCGGGTATGGGTTTCCTGTGGCTGTCAACGGTACCGCTGACTAACGGTGTCATTGCTAGTATTTTTGGGATGCGTTATCTGTCCATGCTGTCGGGATTCGTCTTCCTCTCGCATCCGAGCGGCAGCTTTCTCGGTGTGTGGATGGGCGGTTATCTGTACACAATCGATGGCAACTACAACACGGTATGGATGGTCACAATTGTGCTGGGCGTGTTTGCCGGATTGGTGAACCTGCCGATCAGGGAAAGCGCGATCGTGCGTGCGCAAACGGCGGCAGCATGATGCGATCGCGCTGGACTCGGGCTATGCTGCTCTTGCTGAGTGCTGCTTTGGTCGCCCTGATTTTTTCTGCTTATCTTCGGCCTGCATTCATGCTCGATCTCGCTAACCGCTTGTTACTTTGCATGTGATGTAATGAAGACACACGACACCCTTTCTCGTCCCGCAGTGCAATCGCTGGTCGCCTCGCGCATACGCGAAGTCGCCAATGCGGGCATGGGCCGCTCAGATGTGCTGCCATTCTGGTTTGGCGAACCCGACGAAGTCACGCCTGATTTTATTCGTGAAGCTGCCAAGTCAGCGTTAGATACGGGTGACACGTTTTACACACAAAATCTCGGCATACCTGCACTGCGCGAGGCGCTCGCTCACTATGCTTCAGAGCTGCATCAGCCGGTGACTGCGGATCACATCGCCGTCACCTCTTCGGGTGTTTCTGCGCTAATGCTGGTGGCGCAGCTCTTGCTCAATCCTGGTGACCGGGTCGTGATCGTCACACCCTTGTGGCCGAATCTGATCGAGATACCGAAGATTTTGGGCGCTGAGGTAATTTCCGTGCCCTTGCGACTATCGACACAGCGCGCCGACCCGATCTGGGAACTCGACCTTGATCAGCTACTGGATGCGCTTACACCCGACACGAAAGCGCTGCTGATCAACTCGCCCAACAACCCCACTGGCTGGACCATGCAGAGAGCTCAGCAGCAGATCGTTCTGGATCACTGTCGCAAACATGGCATCTGGCTGCTGGCCGACGATGTGTATGAGCGGCTGATCTACGACGTCCCGGTTGGCACTCGCGCCTGTGCGCCATCGTTTCTTGACATCGCTGACATCAATGAACGCGTGGTCTCGACCAACAGCTTTTCAAAATCCTGGTTGATGACCGGTTGGCGATTAGGCTGGATGCAAGTACCCAGCTCGCTGATGGCTGATCTGAGCAAACTAATCGAGTACAACACCTCGTGTGCGCCAGGCTTTGTGCAACAGGCAGGCATCGTCGCCGTCGAGCGCGGAGAAGAGATCGTCGCGCATTCCATCGCCCGCTACACCGAAGCACGCAACTATCTGTATGAGCAGCTATCAAGACCCGTTTTCCGTGAAGCGGGCATTGTCGCTCCGCGCCCTGCGGGTGCGATGTATCTGTTCTTCCGTATCAAGGGTGAAACGGATTCACTCGCTTTGTGCAAGCAACTGGTGAGTGAAGCAGGACTGGGTCTTGCGCCCGGAAGTGCATTCGGACCCGAGGGCGAGGGCGCTATCCGCTGGTGTTTTGCGAGTGGCATTGAACGTCTGTCACTTGGCGTACAACGACTGGAAAATTTCATCAGCAAACGCTGAGTACGGCCACCAGTATCAAGCCAGACATTTTTCTCATCTGCGACTGCGGCATAATAGTTGGCTCATTGCAGCCCCATACATAACAAGACGCGATTTCAGGAGACCTCATGTCAAAGCGCATAAAAACCGCTATTTCCGGCAGCCTGCCCAAACCAGCCTGGCTGGCTGAGCCCGAAAAACTCTGGGCCCCCTGGCAATTGCAGGGTGAAGCACTGGCACAGGCAAAGACCGATGCCATGCGACTGGCCGTGGATGATCAGCTACGCTCGGGCATTACGGTGATTGGTGATGGGGAGCAGACACGTCAGCATTTCGTGACGACCTTCATCGATCATTTGGGTGGGGTGGATTTCGTCAATCGCAAAACCGTGCGGATCCGAAACCGTTATGACGCTGAAGTACCCGTCGTTGTCGATAAAGTCACTCGCACCCGCTCCGTCTTCGTGGAAGATGCCAAGCGCTTGCGCGCGCTCACACAGGGGCCTATCAAATTTACGCTGCCTGGGCCGATGACAATGATCGACACGCTGTACGACAATTACTACAAGAGCCGTGAAAAGCTGGCCTGGGCGTTTGCCGAGATTCTAAATGAAGAAGCAAAAGAACTCGCGGCTGTAGGCGTTGATGTGGTGCAGTTTGATGAGCCAGCATTTAATGTATTTTTTGATGAAGTGCGTGACTGGGGCGTTAAAACACTGGAACGCGCCGCGCAAGACTTGTCATGCAAATCAGCAGTGCATATTTGCTACGGCTATGGCATTGAAGCGAATATCAAATGGAAACAGGGCTTGGGTGAAGAGTGGCGGCAGTATGAACATGTCTTCCCGCTACTGGCAAAGAGCCAGATTGATCAGGTGAGTCTGGAATGTCAAAACTCGCGTGTGCCCATGGAATTCATTGAGATGCTTAGAGGTAAAGACGTGCTGGTGGGCGCTATCGACGTCGGCACTCATCAGGTTGAGACACCCGAAGCCGTTGCGAATGTGTTGCGACGCGCGTTGCAGTACGCTGATGTAGAACACATACAAGGCTGTACCAATTGCGGTCTGGTCACCATGCCACGGGACGTGGCAACCGCCAAGCTGCGTGCACTGGCAGCTGGTGCGGATTTGTTGAGCAAGGAATTGGGACTTGACTGATCCAGTTCCAGGCGGCGTTGGCCGCCGGGACTGGTGCGGAGTGATCAACGGTACAATAGTGCGATGGACTTGACACTGAACGAATTAGAATCCGCCATCAACTACTGGCGAAGAATGCGCCCCTCTTCAGGCGAGGAGCGCGCACTTTCGCTCGAAGTGAATGCACTCGCGGACGTCTATGCGCTGATGATTTTCGAACGTGCACGCACGCGTCCTTTATCCTCGCTGAGTGATGACGCACGATCGCTGATCGACGCCTGGCGTGCAACCGCCGAAGGCAATGCCGCCTGATGACGCTGTTGTCGACGTGTCGCTGACATCTTGTTTTTCTCACTGACGGACGGAACATTGTCTTCGCCCGTTGTCTCTTGCGTCAGATCTTCCTTATCTTCATAACCGTCTGCTGACTGTATTTTCAGCCAAGCATCCAACAAGCGGCCCAGTCTCTCCGGCGAAATACGATGCGTCGCATCAGTGTTCGCATACAACCAGTCTGACAGTGCAAGAAATCCGGCGAAGGGTGCGTCGCCTAAAATGTCAGGCAAGCGTTCAGAAAAACGACCCGAGTTCGCCACCAGATCCCAATAACGCGCGAATCGCACCAGTCGTTGCATCGTATTGAAATCAATACAATTGGTTGCAAGAATCTGATACGGCGGCGCCGGGTCGAACACCATCCTATAGGCTTGCGAATGCCGGATGATGGGCGTGCCACGCAAGCGTTTGAGTATGCCAAACTGAATTTCATGCGGCTGCAAAGCGACCAGCTGATCAAAGCCGCGTGCAAAGCTGTCGATATCCTCACCCGGCAAACCCGCAATCAGATCAACATGCAAATGGGCGTGCGTGTCCTCGCGCAGCCAGCGTAAATTAGCCATCGCCTTTTCATTGTTTTGCTTGCGACTGATACGGGCCTGCACCTCTGGGTTGAAACTCTGTATGCCGATTTCGAATTGCAAGGCGCCTGGTGGAAATCTTCGTATGCTGTCTTTCAGTGCATCCGGCAAATGATCCGGCACTAACTCAAAATGTGCAAAAACAGGATCATCTGGATAGGCGTGGAGCTTATCAAGGAAGAATTGCAAAACACGCAGGCTGTTGTTGATATTCAGGTTAAAAGTACGATCAACAAATTTAAAAACTCTGGCGCCTCGCGCATACAGTGCATCGAGCTCGCGCAACAAATCATCCAGCGGAAATGGCCACGCCGTCTTGTCGAGCGCAGACAAACAAAACTCGCATTTGAACGGACAACCTCGTGAAGCTTCAACGTACACGGTACGCTGTGCGATGTCTTCAGCACTGTAATACGCGTAGGGAAAAGCGATCTGATCCATGGCGGCTTGTTCGCCCGAATGAATTTTCATCAGGGGCTTTGGACCATTCAGAATTTCCGAGCACAAGCGGGGAAAGGTGGTATCCCCCCAACCCGTCACCACGTAATCTGCCAATTCAATAATGCGCTGGTCATTTGTCTCATGCGAGACTTCCGGACCGCCTAGCACGATGGTGATCTCCGGTGCGACGCGCTTCAACAATGCCACGATGTGCGTGAGCTCTTCGACATTCCAGATATAGACACCAAAACCGATCAGACACGGCCGGAGCGCAAGCAGCTTTTCCACGACATCGGCGGCGCGTACGCCAATCACAAATTCCTGTATCTGTGTTTGCGGCTGCAATTCGCCCATATTCGCGAGTAGATAGCGCAGTCCGAGCGAGGTATGGGAATAGCGCGCATTCAGCGTGCACAACACGATACTCATTTGTGCTGCTCTGCTTCCTGTAATTGGCGCCACATGACTTTACCCGTTGCGGACTTCGGCAATGCATCAACAAATGCGACGAGACGCGGTACCTTGTACGCCGCCATCTGTTCGCGCGACCACTGGATAAGCGCTTCTGCATCGAGATGGGCACCATCTTTTAGAACTACGACGGCCTTAACGGTCTCGCCACGATAATTATCTTTTGCGGCAATGATGCAGCATTCGCGAATATCGGGATGACGGTACATAATGGCTTCCACCTCAGCGGGCCAGACTTTGTAACCACTGGCATTGATCATGCGTTTGAGACGATCCGTAAAAAAGAAAAAGCCTTCGTTATCCACATAACCCAGATCACCCGAACGGAAAAAAGATTTGCCATCGATCTGAACAAAAGCATCACGCGTTTTTTCTTCATCACCCCAGTAGCCCCGAAAAATCTGCGGCCCGTGCATGATAATTTCACCCACCTCATTGGGCGGTAGCGTGGCGTGGGTATGCGGATCAATCACGCGGGAATCAACAGAAAATATCGGTATGCCCAGACATTGCTGCTTGAGATTCTGGATAGGATTGGAGTGCGTGGTGGCGATCGTTTCGGATAAACCATAGCCCTCCATATAGCGAAGGCCGGTGAGGTCGAGCAATTTTTGCGCAATGGCGGCGGGCATCGCCGCGCCACCACCCGACACGCGTTTCAAGCTGCTGATGTCATAGTCTCCAAGCTTCGGGTTGGAAAGGAAGTCGATCATCATCGTCGGAATACTCGTCCAGCTGGTGATCCGATAACGCGTAATCCAGCGGCCGGCAAGATCACGGTCCCAGCGCGGCATGATGATCAGGGTGGCGCTCATATAGATGGCTGCGTTCATGCTGATTTGCATGCCAGTCACATGAAACATAGGCAGGCACGCCAGGACCTTATTGTCCGGCGAAGCCCCTGACCATAACGCAGCGCTCACTACCGGGAACATCATGTTGCTGTGTGTGTGCATACAGCCTTTAGGCCGCCCGGTTGTGCCTGAGGTGTAGGGCATGCACGCCAGATCACTGGGCCCGGCCTGATGGGCTGCTGGCTGCTTTGCTGCGGCGATGGCCGAACCCCATGCAGTGAACATCGAATCGGTCGCAGACAGAGGGCCATTACGTACCCAGTCGGGCATGGGGTCATCGCTGTCGCCGATGTAATCGGCATAACGCGCAACGATCGCATGTTCGATCAAACCCTCTGCTCTCAGGGGCTGCAGCTGAGGAAGCAATTCCTGCGCAGACAGCGCGACTCGTGCGCCACTGTCTTCGGCGGTGTGACGTAACTCATCCGTCAGCAGCATGGGATTCACCGGTACCACCACAGCATCTGCACGCATGATGGCGTAAAAACCGATAACGAACTGCGGGCAATTCTGCATATGCAGAAGCACCCGGTCGCCTTTCCCAATGCCGCACACTTGCTGCAGATAACCCGCCAGCGCATCGACTTCATCTTGCAGCTGACGGTAGTTGATTTCCCGACCATAAAAAATCAGCGCTGCTTTGTTCGGATATCGACGAGCGGAAATCTCGAGATTCACGTAAACGCTGGTCTCTGGCGGGTTGAGCTCATAGGGCAATCCTGCGGGCCAATGAGCATAGTGAGCGGTATTCATTCTGGGTCGCACTCGTAGACGGGTCACCAATTATAGAAGGCCGCCCGTCAATTCTCGGGAAACGGGGTAAACCTTGGTATTTTTTGCTAGCAATAGTTTTTAAATGGTAACTTCCGGTGCTGATCGGAACTTTTTCTGCTGTGCCGCACAAAAAATACTTGACAGCCGATCGGAAGGCCGTAGAATTCGGTTTGTTGCGGCGCACAAAGCGTGTCCGCCGACCAAAATTCACCCAGATAACCAGGAGAAACACCATGTTTTCTACCGCTGACCAGTTTTCCAATGCCACCAAAGCATCCATCGATGCACAAATTGCTGCAATGAATGATTTCGCGAACAAGACTCTGCACAGCATGGCTGAGCTGGTGGAACTGAATATCGCTACCGTCAAGGCTTCGCTGGAGCACAGCTCCGCTGCCGCGCAACAAATTCTTTCGGCAAAAGACCCGCAGGAAATACTCACCATGACATCATCACAAGCACAGCCGAACGCCGAGAAAGTACTCGCCTACGGTCGCCATGTCGCCGGCATTGCAACGCGCGCACAAGCTGAATTCACCAAAGTCACCGAAGCTCGCATCAGCGAAACTTCACGCCACGTCAACAAGCTGATCGACGATTTGTCGAAAGCAGCACCCGCCGGCACCGAAAACGCCGTCTCCATGCTCAAAGCCAGCGTTGCGAATGCAAACGCCACTTACGAGCAAATCGTTAAAGTTGGCAAGCAGGCAGCAGAGACGATGGAAGACAGCATGAACGAAGCAAGCAAACATTTCGTCCCAGCCGGTGAAAAGCCTGCCCGGTCGAAGAAGCAGTAAAAGATCGTAGTCGTCGTTACGAGATCTGCATGAGCCGCGTCAAGCGGCCCATGTCATTTGTGGCGCGCGCAAATCGATAGCGCGACGGCTTCGGCCACACGAATGCCATCGATCGCGGCTGACATGATCCCGCCGGCATAGCCTGCGCCTTCACCCGCAGGATAGAGGCCAACGGTATTGATGCTCTGAAAATTCTCATCACGACGTATACGCACTGGCGATGAGGTACGTGTCTCGACACCGGTAAGTACCGCATCAGGCATGGCGAAGCCACGAATCTGTTTGTCAAAAGCCGGCAAGGCTTCACGAATGGCTTCAATCGCATACGCTGGCAATACCGGATCGAGGCTGCCCAATTTGACACCGGGTTGGTAAGAAGGCTTCACGGAACCCCATGTCGTTGACGGACGCGCGGCAATGAAATCACCTACCAGCTGGCCAGGCGCATCGTAATCTGCGCCCCCTATCTCGAAAGCACGCGACTCGATCGCCCTCTGAAAATCAATCCCCGCCAGCGGTCCGCCCGGATAATCCGCCGGAGTGATTCCCACGACGATGCCGGCATTCGCATTGCGCTCATTGCGCGAATATTGACTCATCCCATTGGTGACCACCCGACCCGGCTCAGATGCTGCAGCAATCACAGTACCGCCGGGACACATGCAAAAACTGTAGACCGAGCGTCCGTTACTCGCATGATGAACCAGCTTGTAGTCCGCGGCGCCAAGAATAGGATTACCGGCGTTTACGCCAAAACGCGCCCGATCAATCAGCGATTGCGGGTGTTCGATTCGAAAGCCGATGGAGAAAGGCTTGGCTTCTACATAAACGCCCGCCTCATGCACCATCTGGAACGTGTCACGCGCGCTATGACCGATGGCGAGCACGACATGATCTGCCTCTATTTGCTCGCCCGTTGACAAATGCAGCCCGCGCACTTTGCCGTCAACGATCTCCAAGCCATCGGCCTTTTGCTCGAAACGGAATTCACCACCCAACGCAATAATACTGGCGCGCATCTGTTCGATCATTTTGACCAAACGGAAAGTACCGATATGGGGCTTGCTGACATAAAGAATTTCGGAAGGCGCATCTGCCTTGACGAATTCCTCAAGTACCTTGCGACCGTAGTGGCGCGGATCACTGACCTGGGTCCATAACTTGCCGTCAGAGAAAGTGCCGGCACCCCCTTCGCCAAATTGAACGTTAGATTCCGGATGCAGTTCGCGCTTGCGCCACAGACCAAACGTATCTTTGGTCCGCTCACGCACTGGCTTACCGCGCTCAATGATGATGGGCCTGAATCCTGATTGCGCAAGAATGAGCGCAGCAAACAATCCGCAAGGTCCGAAACCAATCACCACCGGACGCAAGCCCGCTCGAGCGGGTGCCTGTGCAACGAATT
>CAMBJI010000048.1 GCA_945867725.1 Bordetella parapertussis | reverse complement strand
GCGCATCTGACCTTCTTCAATGACGCGGGCTTTGGATTGCATCTGATGGGGCATTGGGCGCGCGATCTTGGCAAGATGCGTTTGACCGATGCGGTGCATCAGATCACGGCACGACCCGCACAGATTCTCGGCTTGCAGAACCGCGGGTTGATACGCGAGGGTTATGCAGCCGATTTGCTGTTGTTCGATCCGGCGACCGTCGGTCGTGGTGTGAAAAAACGCGTGTTTGATTTGCCCGGCGGCGCACCTCGGCTCGATACCGACGCTCTGGGTGTGCATGGTGTCTGGGTGAACGGACGGCGGCTGGTGGACAGCGAGGGCTTGTTGCAGGATCCGCCTCTGGCGGGAGCTTTGCTGACTGAGTTTCACTGAGCTGTCGCAAGGTCGACTAGGACTAAATTTTTTCGTAGACGACTTTGCTACTTGTATCTACAATGTAGAAACAAAAGGAGAGTATTCATGGAAGCCATCATCAAAAAATGGGGCAACAGCCCTGCACTCAGATTGAGCGCCAGCTTGATGAAAGAAGCGCATCTGGTACTGGATCAGAAGGTCTCAGTCAAAGTTGTACGCGGCAAGATTGTCATCGAGCCCGCTAGTCGCAAAGAATACAAATTAGAAGAGCTCGTCGCTGGTATCACTTCTGGTAATACCCATGCAGAATCGGATTTTGGTAGTCCGGCGGGCAAGGAAATCTGGTAATGGTCAACGGTACGTCCCGGATGCGGGTGATATCGTTTGGCTTGAATTCGACCCACAAGCGGGACATGAGCAAGCAGGGCAGCGTCCTGCCTTGGTGCTCAGTCCGGCTTCCTATAATGGTAAATCGGGGTTAATGGTATGTTGCCCACTTAGCACGAAGGTCAAAGGAAACCCTTTCGAAGTCGTGACAGAAGTTGATGGTATGCGCTGTGTCGTACTGGCAGATCATGTGAAATCACTCGACTGGCGCGCACGTGGCGCAAAGTACAAGGCGCGTCTGGAAGAGAACGAATTATGGGACGTTCGAGCAAAGCTAAAAGCACTGCTCCTGATCGTGTGAGCAGCCTCAAAAAAAATACCGCAGCTCAGTAAACAGCAAACGATTCCGTTTCAATAGGCCATACAGCGTGTTGCTGCTGCCATCAAAATACTCGTAACCCGCAAACAGTTTGATCTGATCGCTCCACGCATAACTTAGCCGTGGGCGAATCAGGTAACCGCGTCGCTCCAGTAGTGCCGAGCCTGAGAGCTCAGTTTCCAGCGTTTCATTCCACCATTTTTTTGCGATGCGCACACTCACGCCATTCTGATCGCGATCGAGCTGCGAGGTCAGGATCGCATGCAGCTGTTCAGCAGCGGAGGGCGCCTGATAATGCATCACTCGGCGATTGAAAAGCTGCACGATACCGCTGGTGTTGTTGCCGAAATCTCGTTCGATACCCAGCACGGTGTAAACAAAGGGATTCTTCACATAAGCCAGCGTGCCATCAGGGTCTTCGGTGCGCGTATACGCAGACTCCAATGCAAAACGCCAGGCACCGCGGGTAGTGGCCGTATCAAATCCAATCACGCGCGTGCGGTAATGCCGATACACATAGGAGGCCGATAGATCACCCGAAAGATCGTAACCATCGTAATACGACACGGACCAGTCGACCGCTTTGCCCGATTGATCCAGTTTCAATGCCCAGTTGCGCGAGCCGGTTGGAATCACTTCCGAAACACCGGAGCGCAGGAAGACGCGGTTAGGCCGGAATTCAGGTAGCCACACACCTGTCACGCTGGTGAAGGCATCCAGATTCCACGAGGCTTTCGCTGCCAGTGATCCGAAACGGTCTTCATCAATATCGGCCGCCAGCAAACGCGTATCACGCGGTGTGAGATTGTCGGTGGGGTTAAGACGGTCGGTGCGGCCCCACGCAATGATCTGCTGACCGATACGAAAATCCAGCGCACCGCTGCGTGCATCCAGATAGGCTTCGCGCACGCGAGTAATGCCATTACCATCACTACGAAAATCTTCGCGGCCACCGTAGGCTTCGGCAAATATACCCAGCCCATTCTCGAAACGTTTGTCCAGTCGCAGCCAGGTCGAAGCCGTACCGATATTCCCACGATCATCGTAGAGACGATTGGAAGACCAGTAGCCACTGCGTAGCGAGCCGGTCAGGCCGAACGTATTCAGTTTGCTGAGCAGAGTGGCGCGACGATCAGCGGCATTGTCGGCTGGTGCCAGATCCGGTGCCAAGTTCGGTGCCATGTCCGGTACCAAATTCTTCAGAGCGTCGAGGGTTGTTTTCTGGTCCGCGATGTTGGGTGTTTTCTTTACATCGCCTGAAGATTCGGCAGGCTGTTGCGCTGCAGGCGGCGGTTCCTGTGCAGTCGCGCAATTGAATCCGCTACTCATCAGTACTGCCGAGAGATACAAAGAGACTCCGGCTAGCCGAGGTCTCTTTGCGACTATCTGCTGCCCTTGACTGCCATATAGCATTACGGTTGTTCCATGTATCGGGTGGTGAAGTAATCATCCTTCACGCCGATATTGACCTTGAAATTATCAATGGCGATGACGGTGCTGTGACCCGTTTGTATATTGCGCGCTTCTAGGATGCCCGCCTGCCATCTTTTCTTGACCGTATCGACTTCCTTGTAATGGCTGTAGCGCGCTTCTTTGAGTAGTTCACCTGCCTCATCGTAGGCAACTGATTTCAGCGTGACGAAATTGTCTTTCTGAATCCACGCGATGCGCTTGGAATAGCCGGTATTGGATTTGATGGTCGCGTCCTTCGGTATCGACTCGAGTACAAAGCAGGACGTGCCGTCGACATCTTCTTCTTTGAGCATTGTGTGATTCCATTCCTTGACCTTGTGTCCGATCACATCGCCGTAGGAAAAATCAGTACCCACAAAGCTGTCTTTCTTGTTGGATGAAATCAATCGGCGTACTTTCTTTACGCTGGGCAGGTAGATCCAGATGTCATCATCTCTATCTGTGTGCTCGATCAGCATGGAGACGGTGCCTTTGACATCGGTAGGCTCCAGAAAGCGCGTCATGCGTTTGTTATCGATGCCGTTCGGCTCAAGCTTGCTCGTGCCGAAGGTTTTTCGAACACGCTTCTGACCCGACTTGTTTGTCAGTGTCATCGTACTCTCCGAGGTGGAGTCGGCGTATTTTGCGACCATGAAATTCTTTTCCATAATCTCGGTGGCCGACAGCGCCCAAGCCTTGTTGGGCACAATGCTCATCATCAGAGCACTCAAACCGAGTGCGGCGACCATGGCCATTCCTGCGCGTTTGCTTCCGGATGTCGTATTCACATCACCTCCATTAAAAATGAATTTCGGGCGAAATTTCAATACCAATGCCGGCATCACGGTCAGTGCCGCAGTTACGCTCACCAACATGGCAGTACCGATCAAGATCGCACTCCAGGTGTGCGGGTAGTAGCCGCGTGAACCGGCCTGTACCGCATAACCCCCCGCAACCGCCGATGCCACAAACAGGCAGGCCTTACCTGCTGTCTTGAGTACTTTGCGGAACGCCGCATCCACATCGGTGCCGCGCGCGATTTCTTCACGCAGTCGGAACAGCATGTAGATCGCATAATCGGCGCCGATGCCAATCGCCAGCGCGGAGGTCAGTGCGGTGGGTACATTCAGTCGCATGCCTAGCCAGCCCATCAGTCCCATGTTCACCAGTACCGAGAGCAATAGCGGCGTGATTACCAGCGCGCCTGCAACCAAAGAACGGAATACCAAGGCCGCAGCAATGAAAACCACGGTGGCGATCTGCGCCACGTTCAGTATCTTGTCCTTGACGATGACTTCGGTGATTGCGGCGCTCTGAGCGACGCTGCCGCCAATATTCACACGTATATTCGGCGGGAATTTTTTGGCGACGAAGCCCTGTATGTCTTTCCAGAGCAGGTGCAGATCGGCTGTGCTGTCGCTGTGCGTGAAGATGACCATATTCGCCATCTTGTAGTCGTAGTCGACATAAGGATCGAAATCGCCAGGCTCACCCGACATCGAGTAAATCAATAAGTACTCTGCAATCGTGGTTTGCTGGTCAGGAATACGGAAGAACTCGGGCTTGTCTGCATTCATCGACTGATTCATGCGCTTGATGAATTCGGAAATCGAAATCACTTTGCCGATGTTAGGCTGCGCCGTGATGAAGGTCTGTAATTCGTCCATCGCTTTGAGGACCGCGGGATCCTTGATCGCATCGGGCTTGTCGCCTTCGATCATCAGGTAGACGTTATTCGTGCCCGCCATACGCTCATTGAGTTTCTTGTCCGCCACCATTAATGGCAGATCAGGATCGAAGTATTTCTTCAGTGCGCTTTCTATTTTCAGCTGAGTCATGCCAGCCAAGGCGATCACGACGATGATGCCGGTAGCGATGAAGATGCGTGAGCGCTTTTCGCCTAATATCAGGTCGGCATAAAAACCGGTGATGCGATCCCATATACGCTCTTCGCGTTCCATGCGGGCTTCTTTCTCACCGGGTGGCGGTAACACAGCGCGCAATGCGGGGATGAAGGTCATTTCGATAACCAGTACTGACAGAATGCCGACACCAGCAAAAATACCGAAGACTCGAATCGAGACGATGTCAAAGATCATCAGCGAGAGGAAACCAGCCGCAGCAACCAGACCTGCGGTCAGCATCACAGGCCCGATCTTGACGATTGATTCAACGACAGCCATGCGATTCGCCTCGCGCGGCGAGAGGTCAGGATTCTCGCGTAGCAGGTTGTACTCTTCGTAGTAACGCTTGAGCATCTGCACCGCATGCCCCGCGCCGACCGCCAAAATCAAAATGGGCGTCGACATGTTAAAAATATCAAGAGGGACACCTGATAGTCCCATAAAGCCTTTGCCCCAGGTCACCGCGACGATGGGTGTGACCAGTGGCAGTATCAGTCCTTGTATCGTGCGGAATGCTTCATAGTGAATGATGCCGATGACACCAATCGCAATCAGCAAGAGCAAACCGCCACGTCCGGAGAACTGCTCCAGCAGCGCAAGAAATGCCGGATAGCCCGTCACCACAATATCCACCGAATCATCACGCTCGGCAGCGACGATATCCTCGATTTTTTTGTTCACATAACTGAATCCGCCTTTGCCTTCTTTGAGTTCTGCGGGCGTCGCGTCACGCACTTCGGCGAGTACGGTGATGGTTTTGAAGTCATTGGACACAACCGAGTTCATGTAGGCGGTATTGCGCTGCAAAGCATCTTTGAGTGCCGCCATTTGCTCGGGCGTAGTCGGCACATCGGTCATCATCTGCCGTACTTCCATACCTTCTTCGGTGCCGCGTATATCCTTCGCGCGGCGCGCAGATACCGACAGCAGATTGGCTTTGACTACGCGCGGCGTTTCGCGCAGCTTGCCCGTGATGCGCTGGACTTTTTCGAGCACCTTGGGATTGAACACATCGCCATCTTTGGGCGTGATGCCGATCACACTAACATAGCGCGATCCGAAAACTTCTTCGACCTTGAGTGTGGTGGCGACGAAAGGATGCGAGCGAGGGACGATATTGTTGGGGTCAATAATGACGGTCAGCGCCTGTCCACGGAAATGCAAGAAGACGGTAGCAATCAGTACCGCGACTAGCACTGCCCAGCGAAAACGAACGATGAATTCTATGTAACGGCGCATGGGCCGGTCTCCTTGTTGTCGTTATTGTGCGGGATGCCAACCCGGTGATGAGACGATGCAGCTTGAGGCGACCAGTTGGTCGGGCTTTCACGCTTCGCGAACGCTCACTCGGGTGCCAGAAAAAATGAGGGGCTGACGAAGCACCTAAGTCACCCGCATATTATCAGAACGACCGTTCTATTTGCTATTTGGAAAGTATCTGAGGGCTGTATTTCGCCTCGATTGCTTGGGGCTGACGGACTTCAGGTATTTTGTTCTGACGGCTCATGAAGAAAAATTTGGCTTTTGATATTTATTAAGCTTTTGATATTTAGCGTATCAGTTTTGCAATGTAAACAAGCGTGATCGCAAATGAGCATCGAGTTGGCAGACGTTACACTGTCGTCTTCTTTTGGAGGTTCAATGCACACCGTGATCGATAGCACTGCCGTTAGTACCTTGTTCACCGAAGCCCGCAGCCAAAACGGCTGGACCGATAGACCCGTTAGCGATCAACAGCTCCACGATCTCTATGAGTTGATGAAGTTTTGTCCTACCTCGGCCAATAGCCAGCCGGCACGCCTGGTATTTTTGCGGACTGCTGAAGCCAAAGAGCGGCTGCGACCAGCGCTCTCACCAGGGAATGTCGACAAGACCATGAGTGCGCCGGTCGTCGCCATCATTGCGCATGACACGGATTTTCATACGCTGCTGCACAAGACATTTCCGCATAATCCTGATTTCGCCGCGATGTTTACCGGTGATGAAAAACGCGCGGTGCGTGAGAGCTTTACTTTCCGCAATGGCTCGCTGCAGGGCGCCTATTTGATCATGGCAGCGCGCGCGATCGGACTGGATTGTGGGCCTATGTCTGGCTTTAACAATGCCTTGGTCGATCAAACCTTCTTTAACAATGGCAGCGTGAAATCGAATTTTCTGTGCGCACTGGGCTATGGCGATCCAGCGAAGGTGATGGGGCGGCTGCCTCGATTGGATTTCGCTGAGGTTTGCGAGCTACTTTAAAAAATCATTGCCGGACAAATGGGAAAATCCGGCACAAAATTCAAGGTCTCAAGCGTGCTTTGTCACTCGCCATGAACGTATGAGGTATCGTTTCGTTATCAAGCAGGCCGGTGGCCGTCATCGTCCTCAATGAGCATTTGGGTGAGTAAATGCTTGAGTTGCTTGTGATCTGACCGGCCCAGCCGGCTGATCAGCAGCTTTTCCAGTTTCGCGATTTCAGGATTGAGTCGAGAAACGATGGCAAGTCCGCGATCTGTGATCATGGCGACGACCTTGCGCTGGTCGTTGAGATCGACGCTGCGGTGCACCAGACCTTTGCTGACCAGTTTGTCTACACACTTGGTCAGCTTGGAGGGGTTGATTGCCGCGGCCTCGGCGAGTTCACCCATAGCGTGACCCAGTCCATCGGAGAGGTAAACCAGAATAGTCCACTGATCAGTCTGTAAATCTTCAGCAGACAAGGTGTTGTTCAGCATGTCCCGGACCAGACGGTTGGTTTGCTCCAGGAGGTGAGGCAGAAAATGTTGCATGATTGTTTAGGTAATTGCTCGGAAAACCCGTCGCATTATCTCATTCTGTCTGGTGCACCGCCACAAACCCATTGGTATTTCATGGTCGGGCTATCTGAACTGACAAATTAATACTCAATAATGTGTGTCTGATTCTAATTTAATGTAATACTTTCTTCGGAAAGTATCTCGGAAAAATCGGCCGGCAAGGTCGCTGTGTTCCCGGAGTATTGCGTGATCTCGAATGTTAATTAGTTGGCATGGCGGATTGTGAACAATAACAACGTGATCATTTCTGATGTTAAATCGATCGACCCTCCGTAACTTGAAAAAGAAAAAGACCGACGAATTCGTTGTAGGCTTGTTCGTGCCGCGCGACGGTGTGGCCGGTATCTGGGGCCCATCGACACTGGCTTGTGCCGAACTTGCGGTCGAGGAGCTGAACGCATTGGGTGGTATCGGCGGAAGAGACATCAGTCTGTGCACGGTCGGGTCGGATGATGAAGCCGAGTCGATGCATCAACTGACTTCTGATGCACTATCGTTGAGCCGCATCGATGCCATTGTGGGTATGCATACCAGCTCGGTGCGCGAAATCGTGAAAAGGGTGGCCGGTGGATCGGTCCCTTATGTCTACACACCGCTGTATGAAGGCGGTGAAACTACACCGGGCGTCTATGCGATTGGTGAAACCCCCGATCAGCAACTGCGGCCGGCGCTGCAGTTTTTGCGCGACACCTATCGTGCCGATAAATGGCTATTCATTGGTAATGATTACCTCTGGCCGCGCCGATCGAACAGTCTTGCGCGTCGTTATCTGACAGAGTTCGGTGCAACGGTTGTTGATGAAATTTATTTGCCGCTCGCGGTTGAGCCTGTCCCTCGGGATTTCGAGGCGCTTTTTGAATTGATTGAAAAGCACAAGCCCAATGCGCTGATGATCTCTCTGATTGGTCAGGACTCGATAGATTTCAATCGCGAATTTGGTCGCCGTAAACTATCGCGCCATATGGTGCGGCTTTCATGCGCGACCGAGGAGAACATGCTGCTGGCCATCGGTGAAGATAACACCGATGGCTTGTTCGTCTCTTCGGGTTATTTTGCGTCGTTACGTACCGACAGCAATATGTCGTTCAAAGAGCGCTACTACATGCGCTTCAGCGAGCGTGCGCCGACATTGAACGCGCTCGGTCAGTCGATTTATGAGGGCATGTATTTTTTGTCTGCTCTGGCTCGGCGCGCCGAGGTAACCGATTCTTCCATGCTCGCTGAGCTCTCAGCGCCTCTGACATTCAACAGTGTCCGCGGTACTCGATACCATCACAGCGGTCGAGCTGATAACCCCATGTACCTCGCGCAGGCAAAGGGGCATTTTTTCGAAGTTACTCATCGCTTTACCTAGCCTGCCTCGCTCTGAGGTAGGCCATCCCCTGGCTATTTACGCCGTCTGACCGACTATTTTATTTTCCTAAGAAAATAATTGTGATACAGTAATTTCCAGCTTAGAGGTACATCAGCATGCCAAGGTACTTTGCCCCCAGAGGCAACACTGGCATTGCAAGTATCGGTTTCACGCATTTGTATTCCAGTACCGATTGGAGCCAAAGCAGGATGAATTCGATTTTGCCGTTTTTATTTGACCTGCTGGCATACACGGCCGTATTCGTCATCATTGTGCTCGGTCTGGGCGTCATTGCCAGCATGATGGGGATCTTCAATTTTGCCCACGGTGAGTTTCTCCTGCTGGGTGCCTATAGCGTGTTTTTTCTCGACAGAGCAGGCGTGCCGCCATGGATGGGTATGGTGTGCGCGCCCATCATTGTGGGTGTGGTCGGCCTGTTCCTTGAACGCTTTGCGATCCGGCGCTTCTATGCGACACCGGTGGTCGCCATGCTAGGTACCTATGCGATTGGCTTGGTCATCAGAGAAGCAGTCCGTACGGCGCTCGGCGGTCAGTTTTATACCGTCGTGGCGCCACTCGATGGTCCCATTATGTTCGGCGACCTCTCTATTTCCAAATGGCGCACGGTCGTGATCGTGGTCACGCTCTTGGTGTTGCTGGGCTGCTGGATTTTATTCAAGAAAACAAATTTCGGGCTCAAAGTCCGCGCCGCACTAGAAAACCCCATGCTCGCCCGCGCTTCCGGTGTAGCGGTCAATCGTGTGTATTCCGCCACCTTCGCTTTTGGTGCTGCACTGGCAGGTCTTGCCGGCGCATTGATGGTGCCTTTGTATCCCCTGAACGCCGATATGGGTGTGACCTTCCTGATTAAAGCGTTTTTGGCCGTCATGCTCGGCGGCGTCGGTGGGTTGCAAGGCTCAGTTGCAGGATCGACCCTGGTTGGGTCAATAAGTGCTGCCTTGCCTTGGGTCATCAAGCCCGTGGTGGCAGATGTAATGGTGTTTGTCATTGCCATAATGGTAGTGAAAATCCGGCCTGATGGCCTGCTTTCTAAACGGAGGAGTTAGTCAAATGAGCGATAAGAAACACAACGATCACCTCGAGTCTTACTCGCGGCGTTTATTTGCACAGCGCACAAGTCTGATGGCCGGTCTGGTTGCCCTCGGCGGTGGCAGTTATCTTTTGCAGCCCAAAGGTGCATGGGCAGCCGATCCGATCAAGGTCGGTATTGCGACCGACCTTACGGGTCCGATCAGCTGGGGTGGCATTCCGAATGCCAACGTCGCCAAGATGGTGATCGAGGAAATCAACAAAGGTGGTGGTCTGCTCGGCCGTCCGCTGCAAATGATTCTTGAAGATACCGCGACCAATGAGCAACTGGCCGTGACCAAGGTTCGTAAACTGGTCACGCAAGACAAGGTGGATGTCGTTTTTGGTGGCATCACCAGCTCCATGCGTAATGCGATCAAGGACACCATCGTTAATCGCGGCAAGACTTTGTACATCTACCCTCAGCTGTACGAAGGCAAGGAATGCACGCCTAATCTGTTCTGTACCGGACCATCACCTGCGCAGCAGTGCGATACCTTTAT
>CAMBJI010000047.1 GCA_945867725.1 Bordetella parapertussis | reverse complement strand
GATGAAGGCAATGCCAACCAGAATTTTCATAATGAATTTCGTCGGCAATCACCAGCGCACCGGCAAGACCGAAGACTTTAATTTAATGGACGCCACATTGTAATGCGATTGCACTTTCGTCTGCGTTGGATCCCCTTGATAGCGACCCTGGTGGTGGCGGGGATCGGTATTGCGCTGGGCAATTGGCAAACCCGACGCGCAGAAGAAAAAATCGCAATCGCCGAGGCCATCGCCGCGCGTAGCCAGCTCGATCCGCTGCCAGTCCAGACATTGCCGGAGAACGCGGTCCCCGAAGAGTTCAGGCCGATTACGGTGAATGGCAGCTTCGTCAAGGACTGGCCGGTTTATCTGGATAACCGCCCTTTGAATGGCAAGGCTGGGTTCTACCTTTTGATGCCATTGCGGGTCGCAGGGAGTGAGCGTGTGGTGCTGGTACTGAGAGGCTGGTTTCCGCGTGATCTTCAGGATCGCCAGCGTCTGCCCAGCATCCCGGTCTCGCAAGAGGAGGTCAAAATTACCGGTCGGGTGCGCACCTCGGTGGGCAAACTCATGCAGTTGGGTGAAACGCCAATGCTGACGCCGGGGGTAATCGTGCAGAATGTAAAAATTGAAGCGCTTGCCGCTGCAAGCAAACTACCCCTGCAAAATTTTATAATTGAGCAAACCAATGATCTCGGTGATGGTCTTGTTAGAGACTGGCCACTACCCTCAGCCGGGGTTGATACGCACCGTGCTTATGCATTTCAGTGGTATGCCCTGTCGGCCGCTGCCTTTCTGTTTTTTATCGTGACCGGATTTCGCCGTGCAAACAAGCCAAACGCCTGATTCAAAAACTGCGGACAGTAGCAAGCGCAGTAATCGCATGCTCTTCATCGTGCTCGCCGTGTGCGCCGCGCCGTTGATCTTTTCCTATTTCACTTACTACGTCGTCAAGCCCCAGAGCCGCACCAATTACGGTGATCTGATCGATCCGCGTGTACACCCCATACCCGAGCTCGGTCTGAAACAACTTGATGGCGAAGCAGCGGCACTTCAGCAATTCGCCGGCAAATGGATTTTGCTTCAAGTCGATCAAGCTGCCTGCGCCAAACCTTGCACCGACAAGCTCTACTACATGCGCCAGCTACGCCTGACCCAAGGTAAAGAAATGGATCGTATCGAGCGCGTGTGGCTCATCACCGATGACACACCACTCGATACTGCGTTAATGAAGCAATATGACGGCACCCGTCTGCTGCGCGTCGATGCAAAAAAACTCGCCGCCTGGTTGCCCGTTCAAGAAGGCACGCAGCCGGCAGACCATCTGTACATGATCGACCCGCTCGGTAATCTGATGATGCGCTTTCCCAAAGACCCGGATGCCAACAAAATCAAGAAAGACATCACGCGTTTGCTCAAGGCTTCCCGCATAGGATGATCCCATGCTGATCGGACTTGCACTCAAAGCACTGCTGGTGGCGCTGATACCCGCGACGATTGTTTATCTGTCGCGTGGTAACGATCGCTACAAAAAGCTGGCATGGATCACCGTATTTTTTACCTTTGATCTGATCGTCTTCGGCGCCTTTACTCGGCTAACCGATTCCGGTCTCGGCTGCCCGGACTGGCCAGGTTGCTACGGCGAAGCCAATCCCTTTCTCGCGCATCAAGAAATTCGTGCCGCTGAGAGCTTGATGCCGACCGGTCCTGTGACGGTATTCAAAGCGTGGATAGAAATGATTCACCGTTATCTGGCTATGGGCGTGGGCGTATTGATCATTGCGTCGCTCGCGATTGGATGGCGCCTATGGCGCACGCATCGCGAATCCCGATACGCGCCGAAACTGCCCGCCTTTTTACTGTTCTTTGTGTGCTTGCAAGGCGCGTTTGGCGCATGGACTGTCACACTAAAACTGCAGCCGGTCATCGTGACCATTCACCTTTTGCTCGGTCTGTCATTGCTGGCGCTGTTGACTTGGCATGCATTGCGACAAAGCGAGCACTCACCAATGCCTGATGCCCCCCGCGCACTGCGGCTTCCCGCAGCGCTGGCGTTCGTTGCGGCCTTCATGCAAATTGCCTTGGGTGGCTGGGTCAGTACCAACTATGCGGCGCTCGCATGCGGTGGTTTTCCTTTGTGTCAGGGAGACTGGATGCCGGCTATGGATTTCACTCATGGCTTCACGCTCTGGCGAGCTTTAGGCATGACCGCTACTGGCGAATACCTGCCATTTGATGCATTGGTGGCCATTCACTGGGTGCATCGATTGTTTGCCGTCGTCGTCGTTGCGCTGGTCGCATGGGTTGCGCACCACGCCTGGAAAACTCCCGGCATAGAGCGACTGGGACGAGTTTTGTTGTGGTTGATACTGCTGCAGTTTTGCACGGGCATGGCCACGGTATTACTCAATTGGCCACTCACCATCGCCGTGTTGCATAACGCCGGTGCGGCGCTCTCGGTGCTCTTGCTCACCATGCTAAACTACCGACTCTCTCAGCCTGTGGAAAAGGTGACCGAATTGCGGACCAACCACTCGTCTGCATGATCGATCTGTCATGACCACCCTCACCATTCAATCCAATCGCATTGCGCAATACTGGGCGCTGACCAAGCCCCGTGTCACGCAATTGGCCGTTTTTTGTGCCGTGATTGGGATGTTCCTTGCCACCCCCGAGCTGCCCGAATGGCGTTTGATGATATCCGCCACGGTGGGTATTTGGCTACTGGCGGGCGCGGCCTTCGCCGTGAATTGTCTAGTGGAACGCGAAATCGATTCGCGCATGGCCCGCACCGCTCGCAGACCTATGGCCCGTGGCGAAATCACCGTACCGCAAGTCCTCGCATTTTCGGGCGTGATGGGTGGCGCCGGTATGTGGGTGCTGTACAACCTCGTTAATCCGCTGACCATGTGGCTGACCTTTGCCACCTTCGTTGGTTATGCGGTCATTTACACCATCATCCTCAAGCCAGCGACGCCACAGAATATTGTCATCGGTGGTTTGTCGGGCGCCATGCCACCTGCACTAGGCTGGGCAGCGATTGCTAATGACGTACCCATGCAGGCCTGGGTACTGGTGCTGATCATCTTCGTCTGGACGCCGCCGCACTTCTGGGCACTCGCGCTCTATCGTCGTGACGATTATGCAAAGTCGGGTCTGCCCATGTTACCCATTACGCATGGCATGGAGTTCACGCGTTTTCATGTCTGGCTCTACACCATCATTCTGTTCGCCACCACGATGCTGCCGTTCGCGGTACGCATGAGCGGCCTGATTTATCTGGTGAGTGCGGTGATACTGGGTGCCATTTTTCTTTGGTACGCATGGCGCATTTATCGTCACTACAATGACCTCATTGCGCGCAAGGCATTCACCTACTCGATCGTTTATTTGTCTTTGCTCTTTGTAGCGCTGCTGATCGATCACTACGTGCGTTTCTAATCATGAGCAAGCTGTTGCTTCTGCTGGCTTGGATGTTGGTTGGTGTGTTGACCTTGTCTGCCTGCGACAACAAGGGTGCGCCTTCATCCAAAACAGTGTTCGCCAACACGGATGTTACGGGTCTCGACTACGGCAAGGATTTTTCGCTCACCGACCATAACGGCAAGCCGCGCACGATGGCAGATTTTCGCGGCAAGCTCGTGTTTGTTTTTTTTGGCTATACACACTGTCCCGATATCTGCCCGACCACCTTGTCCGACATGGCCGGCATCATGAAATCGTTGGGGCCGGATGCCGACAAACTACAAGTCTTGTTCATCACCTTCGACCCCGAACGCGATACGCCTGAAGTAATGGCCGGGTACGTGCCGGTATTCCATCCCGGATTTTTAGGTCTTTATGGCGACCGAGCCGCTACCGAAAAAGTCGCGCGCGATTTCAAAATCTTCCAGCAGCGTGTGTCGGGATCGGATGGCAAGAGCTACACCATCGATCACACGGCAGCCCGCTATGTGTTTGATACGCGCGGTCATCTGCGGCTGTTTGTAAGGCATGGGCAGAATGGTGCACCGCTGCTCAATGACTTGAAATTGCTCCTGTCCGAAAGTTTGAGCCGTCTAGTCAGCATTGAATGCCCATGAAAAAAGCGCCTCGATAATTCCGAGGCGCTTTTTGTTGGTGATGCAGAAAAACTTTACGCGTAATCAGCCAGCGCGGACTTCATCTTCTTCATCGCAGCAACTTCGATCTGGCGAATGCGCTCAGCCGACACACTAAACTCAGCGGCCAGTTCATGCAGTGTCGCGCCCGAGCCATCATCATTGGCCAGCCAGCGCGCTTCGACGATGCGACGCGAACGATCATCCAGCTTTGAAAGTGCGGCTTCTAACCCTTCGGATTGCAGACGATCGCGCTGTTTGGCTTCCAGTACTTTGGTGGGCTCTGAATGCTCGGCCGACAGATAACTAATTGGCGAGAAGCGATCATCTTCATCATCGCTAGGGGACTCCAGCGCAATGTCGCGCCCGCCCATGCGGGTTTCCATTTCGATGACGTCTTCGCGTTTGACGTTCAGCGTTTTTGCTAGCGCATCCACTTGATCCGGTGTCATCGTATCCAGACCGGATTTGTGACTGCGCAGATTGAAGAACAGCTTGCGCTGGGATTTGGTCGTCGCCAGCTTGACCACGCGCCAGTTGCGCAAAATGTATTCGTGAATTTCGGCCTTGATCCAGTGCATCGCATACGACACCAGACGCACGCCTTGCTCCGGGTCGAAGCGCTTGACGGCTTTCATCAAACCGACGTTACCTTCTTGAATCAGATCGGCATGCGGCAGACCATAGCCCAGATAACCGCGTGCAATCGATACCACCAGTCGAAGATGCGACATCACCAGTGCCTGCGCCGCTGCGAGATCGGCTTTATCGCGCAATTGACGCGCGAGCGAGACCTCTTCTTCTTGCGTGAGCATCGGTAGCCGGTTCACGGTTGAAATATAAGCATCCAGATTGCCAAGGCTGCCGGGAAAACCGAGAGCCCATGCCTGACGATCAGCCGGCACAAGTGCGGACGATGTGGACAAAGCTGTCATTGTTTCTCCTTGATGGGTTTGCACCCGAAAGCTGCTTTGAGGGGCCGAATCTGCCCGTCCAGGCGCAATATTAGCACTCTCGTGGGCTGAGTGCTAATGCGCGCCGATGGGGTATTTAATCGAGGATAGTTATCAAATATGAAGCGCCGCTGGCCTGCCAGCCGGCAGGCTTACCCAGGCTGACGGAGGGATCGTCGGACTGAGAGAGCCGCACCCAGCATGCCCAGTGCCGCACTGCCGGCAAGCAGCATGGCTGCGGTGTCGGCGGGCAGAGGCACGAGTCGGAAGGGGGAGCCGTAGAGCGCCGCCAGCTGCGTGACGGAGGTATTGAGCAGCTGCAGCGCCAGCATCACGCCGGCCAGCGCGAGCGCGCCAGCCGCCAGACCCAGTATCGCGCCAGTGTAATAAAAAGGTCGGGATACAAAGGCATCGGTGGCGCCCAGCAGCCGGGATACCGCGATCTCTTCCGACTGCGTCAGCACTTGCAAGCGTATGGTGTTAAACACCACGGCCAGTACCACCCCGCTGAGCGTGGCCGCCAGCAACCACAGCACCAGTGTCGCCAGTGTCATCAGGGCCGCCAATCGCTTAACCCAGGCTGAATCCATTTGCACGATCTCGACACCCGATAATTTGCTGATACTTGCCGCAAGTTTTTCGATGCGCGATGCACCGGCCGCATCTTCAGCACCGGCAAGCTTGAGTACATAGGCGTCTGGCAGAGGGTTGTTGCCCAAGGTCGCAAGGACATCGCCCAGCCCCGCGCGCTGTTTGAGGGACTCGAGTGCCTTGTCGCGCGAGATGAATTCCACTTTGGCTTTCAGCTGTTCGCGCTGTATCAGTCCGCGTATCTCATCGCCTATTGCCTGCGTACGACCACCGGGAATCTCGGTGGACAGAAATACACTGATCTCCGGTTCTACGGCGATGCCCTGCGAAACGGGGCGCACATTGTCAAGCAAGGTCAGGCCAGCTAGCGGCAGTATCAAGGCCAGCGCAATCACCAGAACATTAAAAATGAAGCTGCCCGGTGCAGCGGTGATGCGCGCAAATGCTGCGCGACATGCGAAGCCATGTTCTCTGAAAAATTTCATGCGCCCACCTCGCTCTCTGCATCATGCACAGCGGCGACTTTGCCACGCGCGAGCTCAAACACACGGTCTGCGCCTTGCAGCAGGCGTTCATCGTGGGTGGAGATGATGCAAGTGACACCGGCAGAATTAAATGTGTGCAGCATCTCGATCACGCCTTTTGCGCTAGCACGATCCAGATTGGCCGTAGGTTCATCAGCGAGAATGATGCGCGGCTTGTGCACAATCGCGCGTGCTATCGAGACGCGCTGTTGTTCGCCACCCGACAGCGACATCGGTGTCGCAAGTGCTTTGGCATCGAGCCCGACTCTTTCGAGCGCCACCATGGCGCGCTGCCGTGATTCTTGTGGTGATGCACCCGTGACGACCAGTGGCAGCATGACGTTATCGAGTACGTTGCGGTCCTGCAGGAGTCGATGCTGCTGAAGAATCAGGCCCAGTTTGCGGCGCAGAAATGGCAGCGTGGTCCGATTGAGTTTGCGCATGTCCTGACCACTGACCAGCAAGACACCACCGGTAGGGCGCTCGATGCCGGCTACTAGTTTGAGCAATGTGGATTTGCCGGCACCCGACGGACCTGTCAGAAAAACCAGTTCGCCTTCGTTGACTGATAAAGTGAGATCCGCCAGTGCGACCACATCGCCCGGATATTTTTTGGTAACGTGAGAAAACGAAATGATGGACATCGATTATGTGCGTGATCGTTGGTCGGTTAAAAAGTCAGGTTTCACACGTTCTGTTGCAAAAGCCATGAAGTATCAGCCAAGCCGTATCAGCCCAGAAGGGCATCAACAAATTCTGCGGCAACGAAGGGCTGCAAGTCATCAATCGCTTCACCCACACCGATGAAGTACACCGGTATTGCGCGCTGAGTGACGATCGCGGCGAGTACACCGCCCTTGGCCGTACCGTCCAGCTTGGTGACAATCAGCCCGGTCAGGGACAAGGCATCATCGAACGCCTTGACTTGAGCGAGCGCATTTTGGCCGGTATTGCCATCAATGACCAGCAGTACCTCGTGCGGCGCACCTTCCATGCCTTTGCCGATGACGCGACTGATTTTTTTTAGCTCATCCATCAGATGCAGCTGCGTCGGGAGTCGACCGGCAGTATCGATCATCACCACATTGACGCCGCGCGCGCGTCCCGCTTGCACCGCATCGAAAGCAATTGCTGCCGGATCGCCCGATTCTTGAGCAATGACTGCAACACCATTGCGCTCGCCCCAGATCATCAGTTGTTCACGGGCCGCCGCCCGAAATGTATCACCTGCGGCCAGCAGGACTTTCTGGTCATGTCGCTGCATGTGCTTGGCCAGCTTGCCGATGGTGGTGGTTTTGCCCGCGCCATTGACACCGGTAATCATCATAACCAAGGGCTGCTCGCGGTTTAGTTCTAGTGATTTTTCCAAGGGCTTTAGCAGGGCGATCATCAACTCACGTAAGGCAGTTTTTACTTGTGCTGCATCAGTTAGCTTGTCCTGCTTTACGCGTGCTTTCAGCGCTTCGAGCAATTGCGTTGTTGCGGCAACGCCGGCATCCGCCATGAGCAAGGCGGACTCCAGCTCTTCGTAAAGATCATCATCGATCTTTGTGCCGGTGAACAGTGTTGAAAGGTTCGATGAAGTCCGGGACAGGCCAGATTTGAGCTTTTGCACCCATGATGCGCCAGATGCTGTGGCTGGCGCAGCGGACGCAAAGCCGGTCGCGCTCGCATCAATCGCGGATGAGACCTCGGGTTCTTGTAATTTTTTCTTGAGAAACTTGAACATCGGCGTCCGGGGTGGTGCGCAGCGGGGAAAAAGACAAGCGGCTACAATCAGTCGCTTCGGCGCATTTCCGCGCCAGTTAATCCCTATTTTAGCAGAGCAAAGACCATGAAATTTCGCGCGGTATGGCTGGCGTTTGTCGGTTTGTTGGTAATGATGCTCGGCGTTGCCGCCGGCGCTGTGTGGGCAGGCGCTCAGGCACAGGAATTCAAATTAGCTAACGGCATGCGCATCATCGTGCAAGAAGATCGGCGTGCGCCGACCGTTGCGCACATGGTCTGGTATCGCGCGGGCAGCATTGATGAGCAGAATGGCACGACGGGCGTGGCGCATGTGCTCGAGCACATGATGTTCAAGGGCACTGCCAATCTCAAGCCCGGTGAGTTCAGCGAAAAAGTGGCCGCACTGGGTGGTCGTGACAATGCTTTTACGGGAAAAGATTACACCGGGTACCACCAGCAGGTTGAGAAATCCCGTCTTGAAAAAGTCATGGCGCTGGAAGCAGACCGCATGCAGAACCTGAGAATGGACAAGGAAGAATTTGCCAAGGAAATCCGGGTTGTCATGGAAGAGCGTCGCCTGCGTACCGATGATCAGCCTATCGCTATGTTGTACGAAGCACTGTATGCGACAGCTTATGTCGCGCACCCGTACAAAAATCCAGTCGTTGGCTGGATGGATGATTTGCAGAATATGACGGCTGCCGATGCGCTGGCTTGGTATCAGCGCTGGTATGCGCCAAACAACGCCACCATGGTCGTCGTTGGTGATGTTGATGCAAAGCAGGTACATGCGCTTGCCGAAAAATACTTTGGAAAAATTCCGCCGAAGACGCTGCCTAAAATGAAGCCGCAGCAAGAACCGACTCAGATGGGTATCAAGCGCGTGGTGGTCAAAGCACCGGCAGAAAATCCTTATCTCGTTATGGCCTTCAAGGTACCCAAGCTAATTGACGTAGAAAAAGATGATGAGTCGCACGCCCTCGATGTGCTGGCAGCCGTACTCGATGGTTATGACAATGCACGTTTACCGGCAAAACTGGTGCGCACCGATCGCCTCGCTAACTCCGTTGACGCCGGCTACGACGGTACGGCACGTGGCCCGGTAATGTTCACGCTTTCAGGCGTGCCTGCCAAGGGCACCAGCGTCGCGCAGCTTGAGCAAGCCTTGCGCGCTGAGGTCGAGCGCATTGCCAAAGACGGTGTCTCGCCAGAAGAACTTAAGCGCGTCAAAGCGCAGTTGATTGCTAGTCAGATCTACAAGCGCGATTCGGTTTTCGGACAGGCGATGGAAATTGGTTCGATGGAGATGTCGGGTATTTCTTTCCGTCAGATCGATCGAATTATCGAAAAGGTCGCTGCGGTCACGCCAGCGCAGGTGCAGGCAGTCGCGCAGAAGTATTTTTCAGATAGTCAGCTGACGGTTGCCACACTCGAGCCCCTGCCCGTGGCGGCACAGGCTGAGCGCAAGTCGGATGCTACCGGTCTTCGTCACTAAGAATCTCGCTGAGCTCTCAACCAGGAAAGACGATGTTGAAAAAATTTCTAATCATTGCGGTGCTGTGCTTTACGGGCACTGCCCATGCGGCATTGAATATCCAGCACTGGACGCTGCCCAATGGCACGCGGGTGTTTTTTGTGGAGAACCACACCATTCCGATTCTGGATGTGAACGTGGATTTCGATGCCGGTGCTCGACGTGATCCGGCTGGCAAATCCGGCATGGCCTCGCTGACCAATGCCATGCTTGCACGCGGTATCGCAGCAGCCACCATCGCAGATGGCAGCACCGAACCGGCGATGACTGAATCGCAGATCTCGGATGCGATTGCTGACATCGCCGCACAGCGTGGTGGTGGTGCGGGCACCGATCGCTCGGGCATGGCAATGCGCACACTTTCTTCCAAGGCGGAGCGCGAGCAAGCAGTTCGTCTCTTAGCCCGTCTGCTCGCTCAACCAGCGATGCCTGCTGAATTTTTGACGCGCGATAAAGCGCGCACTATTGCAGGCATACGCGAATCATTGACCAAGCCGGAATCGATCGCCAATAAAGCTTTCTGGCGTTTGGCCTACGGCGATCATCCCTATGGTGTAGAGGCGACGGTTGAATCGATAGAAGCGATCACTCGCGAAGACTTGCTCAACTTTCATGCCAAACACTATGTTGCCAACCATGCCGTGATTGCGATGATTGGTGATATCAGCCGCGAAGAAGCGCAGGCCATTGCACTGGAGCTCACGCGGCGCTTGCCGCAGGGTTCACCTTTGCCCGAGATGCCCGCAGTCGCCAAGTCCGTTGGCATCGAACAGCGTATTCCCCATGCGGCATCACAGGCACACATCTTGATAGGCGCGCCCACACTGGCACGCAGCGA
>CAMBJI010000046.1 GCA_945867725.1 Bordetella parapertussis | reverse complement strand
GTTGAACCATTTGCCGCTCATGTTCAGATGCATGCCGTGCGTGAGGTGACCGCCTTCGGCCAGCGACATGCCCATGATGGTGTCACCAGGATTGAGCAAGGCAAGAAACACCGCTTGATTGGCTTGTGAACCTGAGTTCGCTTGCACGTTGGCGAAATTCGCGCCGTAGAGTTCTTTCAGTCGGTCAATACAAAGCTGCTCAACAATATCGACATACTCGCAGCCACCGTAGTAGCGCTTGCCGGGATAACCCTCGGCGTATTTATTGGTAAGCACCGAACCCTGCGCCTGCATGACTGCCGGGCTGGTGTAATTTTCAGATGCGATCAATTCAATATGATCTTCCTGGCGAGTCGCCTCTTGCTGTATAGCGGCCCAAAGCGCGGGGTCGCTCTGCGATAAATCCAAATGATCCGGAAACGCGCAGGTGGCGGGACTGACTCGAGTGAGCATATTGATTCTCCTATTGGGGTCTGGTGCGGGCGAAAGCGCCGTTTGCAAAGGTGCAAGGGCGCCTTGACGGGCCGCCAATACTATTCAGGCGCTAACTGTACTGATGAGTTCATTTAAGGAAAAATAAATATTTCTTTACTATGAGTTCAGATTTTCTTAACAATCACCCTACGCCGATCCATGAACTGACCGCAATTGGCCCGACCGAATGCTCATTACGACGAAAAGCGGCATAGATACTACGTTTCCGGAGTGGTGAGATCGTGCGGGGACAAAAACCCAGCGTTCAGGTTCGGGGGACTGAGTCACGCCCCGCGGGAGCAAGGCAAATAAAGATTTTGCCACCCGATCTGCAAGGGCCCCACTGCCTTGCCTGGTTAGGATTATTTAGTCGATAACTCGAATCAGCCGCCGACCCAGATTTTCACCCCGATAAAGTCCGGCGATCGCATCCGGGGCACGGCCGATACCATCGAGTACGTCCTCTTCATAACGGATGAGACCTCGTCGCACCCACTCAGCCAGATCAACGCGCGCGGCAGCGTAGTGATCTCTATGATCAAGAATCACGAAGCCCTGCATACGGACCCGCTTGACCAGCAGCTGGCGTTCCACGCGAGGACCGAGTGGCGTGGGATTCCAGTTGGCGATGGAAGCAGTGCCGCAAATGATCACGCGTGCGCCCACGTTCAGATGCGGCATCACTGCATCGCTGATGCTGCCCGATGTATTGTCGAAATAAATGTCCACGCCATTCGGACACGCTGCCGCCAATTGTTCGACAAAATGCTCGCGCTTGTAATCGACAGCACTGTCATATTGAAAGCGATCGACGCACAACTGACGCTTAGCCTCACCACCCGTAATCGCGACGGTCTGGCAACCATGAAGACGTGCGATCTGCCCCACGCAAGAACCCACCGCACCCGCGCCCGTCGACACCAGCACGGTCTCGCCTGATTTAGGCTCACCAATGCGCATTAGCCCGTAGTGCGCCGTGATACCATTAATGCCAAGTACCCCCAGCGAGGTCGACAAAGGCAGATCCGCCTGATCAACGCGGTAGTCAATCGTGCTCACATCGACCGCTGCGTAATCCTGCCAGCCGAACATGCCGGTCACACGCGTACCCACCGGCCATTGCGAGTCCTCGGAGGCGATGATTTCGCCTGCAGCAAAGGAACGCATCACTTCACCGATACCAACGGGTTGCGAGTAATTAGCCACCGCATTCACCCAGCCACGCATGGCCGGCTCGACGGCTAGAAAGTGATTGCGTATTAACACCTGACCCGACTGCGGCTGCGGCATGGCGGTCTCCACAATACGAAAATGCTCAGCTTGCGGAATGCCTTCGGGACGGCTGGAGAGAATCACCTGACGGTTAACGAGAGTGGACATGATTTTATTGTTTAGTTTTTAACGGTAGAACACGACGTTTACAGTGGAAGGTATCAGATATCTGTTCCGATACCGGAAGCCACTTGCGCGAGTGGTAAGATTAATCTGTCTGAAGGTTAGCGAGACGTCTGCAAGACGCTCACAGGCGAGGATAGCAAAGCAGGTTCACTATCGCTACACGCGCTCTGCATTGGTAATCACAATTGGCAATCACAATAAAACGAGACTAGCTCATGAATTCTCATCGCGTCGCACTGGTTACTGGCGGAGGCACCGGCATCGGCAAGGCTGCTGCAAAAGCTTTACTGCAAGCGGGTTATCAGGTCGTGATCACCGGCCGCAATCTCGACAAGCTCCAGGCGGCACTCAAGGACATCGGCGGCACGGATGTAAACGCGCTGGCGGTGACCAGTGATGTCGGCGATCCCGACAGTGTGAAACAACTGTTTGCCAGTCTTAAAGAAAAATTTGGCCGCATCGATGTGCTATTTAATAACGCGGGCACTGCATCTCCACCGATGCCTATGGAAGAGCTGAGCTACGCGCAGTGGATGAATGTCGTGAATGCCAACCTGACAGGTTCTTTTTTGTGCGCGCAAGAAGCGATGCGCATGATGAAAGCACAGTCACCCAAAGGTGGGCGCATCATTAACAACGGATCAATCTCAGCCAATACGCCACGGCCCTTTTCCGCGCCCTACACTGCCACCAAACATGCAATTACCGGACTAACCAAATCGATCGCACTCGACGGTCGCGCGGACCGCATCGCTTGCAGCCAAATTGATATCGGCAATGCAGCTACAGAAATGACACAGGTGATCAGCAAAGGTGTGATTCAGGCGGATGGGTCACTAAAGGCAGAGCCGACGATGGATGTCGACCACGTTGGGCAGGCGATAGTAAACATCGCCGATCTACCGGTGGAGAGCAATATCCTGTTTATGACGATCATGGCGACAACCATGCCCTATGTGGGGCGCGGATAGTCAGAACAGCAGCACGCCTCGCAGAGCCAGCCCCATCAGCGCACCAAACCACAAACCGGCGAGCGTGACTAAGGCAATACCAAAACCCGGACCTCGTCTTGCAGGATTCGTTAGATAAGCCTGCGCGTACCATGCGCGACCGAGGAGCCAGATCACGCCCATCGCAAAGGCACCGATCTCGCCGTTGAAGGCCGCATAGATCCACAGCGCGGGCAGCATCATTAGTGCAGCTTCCATCGTATTCATCTGTACGCGATAAGCACGATCGAACATCTCATGACCCGACGTTGCTGGCGCCATGATGGCGTATTTGACGCGCGCTTTGCCAACGATAACTGTCGTAATGAACATCAGCAAAACAGTGAGCAGCGTAATGAGGGAAGTCAGCGGATAAGCATTCATGGGAATAAATTGAAATTTTCAGAAGAGTGCACTGAGTTTACTGGCTTTCGCATACGGCTCGCATTAAATGATCGTCTGGCGTTTGCGGCACGACATCAACCCAGCCACTCACCATGTTCTGTTCCGTGATCAGCGTTCCGGCACCCATGGCGTCTGACATTTTATGGGTGCTCAAGGTCCGCCGCTGGTGTTTTCGGCAGCTGAATTCGGTTGGGTAAAGTACCGACCGGTAGGCCTTGCCCGATGCATCAGTCACCGGCGTTCGCAGGTCATGTAAATCCCAGATGAAAGCGTTACCGCTCATATTCACCATGCGAAGTTTGTCGTAGTACCGGATAACCTCATTGATTTCCGCATATTGCACCCAGTTTTCTGCGAAAGCTGGCGTTGCGATCAAATAGGCGCAGAGATAAAACCATTTTTTCATGGTGGGCAGGCTCAGCGAGATAATAATTTTCTTATTGTCGCAGAAGGTGGCGGCAGCCGCATTTTTGGGCATGATCTCAGCCCGCCGGCATTCGGCGCACCACGCAATGCTGAACCTTGACGCGGAGATAACCCACCTCGCGTGTCCAGTTTCGTATAAATTTGAGATAAGGGAATGCGTAATCTGGCAAACTGCATCTTTTACGGGGATCTGATTATGAACAAAAAAACAAGCTTTGCGACGGCCTGCCTTACGTTCACTCTGCTCATCGCCGCCGGGTTCTCGCCCTACTCTGCCAACACCGTCCATGCGCATGATGTTCAAGGATTATTGGATAAGGTCACTCAGGGCTCCCACCGCTCCGACGCCAACCGCGCACGCGATCAATACCGCCATCCGAAAGAGACTCTGCTGTTCTTTGGCTTGCGACCTGACATGACGGTGGTTGAAATCTCGCCTGCGAACGGCTGGTATACCGAAATCATTGGGCCACTGCTAAAAAAACAGGGTCGGTACTATCCCGCCGTGCCGATACTCACCGACGATATGCCTGAAGCGATGAAGCGTCGAGATAGCGCCTATCGCCAAATGCTAAAAGCGGCGCCCGAGCTTTACGGCGAGCCGATGATCACGACTTATGACGCTGCCGCAACTGTATTCGCTCCAGCAGGCACGGCTGATCTGGTGGTGACTTTTCGGAATGTGCACAACTGGGCCAAAGCCGGACATACACAGTCGATGTTCAAAGGATTTTTTCAGGCATTGAAGCCAGGCGGCGTGCTCGGCGTCGTTGAACACCGGGCAAAACCTGACACACCGCTGTCCAAACAAATCGAATCGGGTTACATGACTGAGCAATTCGTCATCGAGGCGGCGACCGCCGCCGGCTTCAAGCTGGACCGTCGCTCGGAAATCAATAGCAACGCGCTTGATACGAAAGACCATCCCGGTGGTGTGTGGAACTTGCCACCGAATCTGCGCGGTGTCGCCGAGAGTGACAAACCCAAGTATCGCGCCATTGGTGAGTCAGACCGAATGACGCTGCGCTTTGTGAAGCCTTAATCTGTTCTCCTATCCGCGAGCACAGAAAAAAATGGCGGAAAATGATCGTATGGCGGCAGAAATAAAGCGTCCCGGACAAATCAAAAAAGCGCCAGAAAATTTTCTGGATTCGCAATTCCTGCGCGAGATCCATGAACAAGGACTCGATGACAAGCGACGCCGTTTTTTACGACAAAGTTTTTTGATGGCTTCGGTTGGCTCTGCGGCGACTTCAGCCTCCATGAGCTTTGCCAACGAGGTGGGCACTGAGGGCGGTGAAAACTCAGCAGCGGGCGATCCGAATATTCTCGTATTGCCGCCACATTCGACAACGCTGGGCAAACCGGTGACTCAAGCCGGCTACGGACAACCCTCACGACATGAAAACACCATTCTCAAACGTGCGTCGCCCGGCCTGACAAGAACGCAAGAAGCGTCTGCCTCGTTCACACCCTTGCAAGCGCTGTTTGGCATCATCACACCGAATGGCTTGCATTTTGAGCGACATCATCAAGGCTGGCACGACATCCCACCTGAAACACACCGACTGATGATTCATGGTCTGGTCAAGACAGCGATGATCTTCACGTTGGATGACCTGATGCGACTCCCGTCGGTCTCGCGCATTCACTTTCTGGAGTGCGGCGCGAACACGGCGATGGAATGGGGACATCCTTCAGTACCGACGGTGCAGTACACGCATGGCATGCTGTCCTGCTGCGAATTCACAGGCGTGCCGCTGTCCGTGCTGCTGGATTACTGCGGCTATGACAAACAGCGATCGCGTTTCGTCTTAGCTGAAGGTGCCGATGGTTCCAGCTTGACGCGCACGATTCCTATCGAGCATGCGCTGGATGATGTGCTGGTTGCCTGGGGTATGAATGGCGAAATGCTGCGCCCGGAAAATGGTTACCCGCTGCGATTGGTCGCACCTGGCATGCAAGGTGTCTCGTGGGTTAAATGGCTGAGACGCATCGAAGTCGGCGATCAGCCCTGGGGCACCAAGGATGAGTCGATTCAATACATCGACCTGATGCCCGACGGGAGCCATCGGCAATACACCTCGATTCAGGAATGCAAATCCGTGATCACCTCACCCTCTGGTGGTCAGCAATTACTGAACAAGGGCATGTTCAACATCACCGGTCTGGCTTGGTCGGGCCGGGGTAAGATAAAAAAAGTGGATGTGTCTGTCGATGGCGGACGCCATTGGCGCGGCGCGCGACTGGAGGGACCGATACAAAACAAAGCCCTCACCCGTTTCAATATCGACTGGGTTTGGGATGGCAGCGAAGTGATTCTGCAATCACGCGCTGTTGACGAGACGGGCTATGTGCAGCCCAGCATTGACCAGCTGCGCAAGATCCGAGGTAACCGATCCACGTATCACAACAATGCAATTCAATCCTGGCAAATCAATGCATCCGGTGAGGTACTGAATGTGCAGGCTTATTAGCATCGGACTACTGTTCTTGCTGTCCTGTGCACGCATGAACCCTGCGCAGGCAGCCGACCCCAACTATCCCGGCATCGGTCGCAGCGCCACCGCCAGAGAAATTCAATCTTGGAATATTGATGTGCGACCCGACTTCAAAGGTCTGCCCAAAGGCGCAGGCACCGTGCTGCAGGGCCAGCAAGTCTGGGATGCGAAGTGCGCGTCTTGTCACGGCACCTTCGGCGAACTGACCCAGATGTCGGGACCCATTGTCGGTGGCACCACGGCTGAAGACAGTCGCACCGGCAGAGTCGCTGCCCTGTCCAATCCGAATACGGTACTCCGTTCGGCCATCATGAAAGTACCGACGTTAAGTACGCTTTGGGATTACCTGTACCGAGCCATGCCCTGGAATGCGCCCAAATCATTGTCGGTCAATGAGACCTATGCTGTGACGGCGTATATCCTGAATCTGGCCGAGATCGTGCCGGAAGACTTTAGCTTGTCGGACGAGAACATCAAGACTATCCAGGAGCGCATGCCAAACCGGAATGGCATGACCCGGGATCACGGCTTGAGCACGGTCAAAGGTACGCCCGATGTGACCAATACCGATTGCATGAAGGACTGCACCGGCAAGGTCACTGTACGCGCCACGATCTCAGAGGATGCACTTCACTCCCATGGAGACCTGTCTTTGCAGAATCGACGCTTTGGATCGGTACGAGGGATTCCCACCGGAAAGAACGCGGTAAAACGCGACTAGTTCGATTCGTACTTAGCCAACGTTCCATGGTCGGCGTACAGGCCTGGACGCTATGTAAATTCTTATCATCCATCCTGCCCTGTCAGTCCTGACTTACCCCTCGGTTGGGTAGTCTGTCCCTCTGCTTTTCGTCTAGCCATCCAAGTCGCTAGTCCGATCTTCGAAAAAAAATTCCAATGAATTGAATTTATTCAACTTTTTCGTTACTCAATGCCTAGCCACAGCGGCACGTACAAGGCAAGGAGGTAATGAGTGAGTAGCGAGAATTATTCAAGAGTCATTCACGAGTGGTGCGCTGCAACAGGCATGCAGGCCTGGGCGGCACATGAGGACATGCATATTTCCATCGGCGGAACGTTAGTTGGATTGATCCATAACACCTCTGAGACGCCAGAACTGCTTCATATCTATATCGATTTAGGTCATTGGGAGCGCCCTGATCTCTATAGAAAATTACTGGAAGAAAACACTCCGATCAGCAGTGAAGACCATGGTTGCTTCGGCCTGCATCCTGAGACCGGCAGCGTTGTGTATCGAAGTAAAAAATTACTTCCGGATGAAAGTAATGGCACGAAACTTATCGAAGAAATAAAGCAGCTTATTCAGGTCGTAAAAACCCGTTTGGAGAACTCATTAATGCAGTAAACAAAAAAGGAGACCATCATGCATATCGATAGCACATCAAGAAATAATTTGATTAATTCAGATAAAGAAAAAACAAATGATGCAGAGATAAAAAAAAGTACGTCATCAGTGACGCCGAGCCCAGAAAAGCCTTTTTCACCCGCTCACCTGCCCGGCACTACGCAAGCGACAGTCAGCAGCGAAAAGTCATCCGACAAAGAGACTGTCATTCAGCCTGCCAAAGAAAAACCTTTTAGTCAGAAGCAGTTGTCACAGCGGCTTGCACGCGCTGAAGAAAAAGCTCGCGTTGCGCTGGATAGTGAAAAAAATAAAATGTATCAAACTCAGCTGGGTATTCTTTCGCCTGAAGCTGAAAAGGCAGTGAATCACTACAAGGCCTTGTTTCAAGCCAAATCTTCAGACCCCGGCACAAGAAACGCAGTTCGCACAGCGTTTGATGAAAATTTCATTTCACCGGATGAAGAGCAAAGCCGACAGGATATACATAATAAAATTCCTGCCGATACGAGTATCCACCCCGTCGCCAGCCGCCCTCTCGGAGCAACCGGAAAACAAGAACTGGCACAGGCGATTTTCAGAGAGCCCGGCTTTGCGCTGTTTGCCGGAAAACCTGAAGGCAATCGATTCATTGAGGAACTCATGCAGGTTATCAATCAAAAGTCGGCGACGATGGCGCCGACTGACAAGGGTATGGCACTGGTTTTCCGGTTTCCTGCAACGTATGGCGAGGTCGGTCATATCGCCGTGGGATCACTGTGGCGTAATCAGACGGGACAGTTGCGCATGGATGTATCTCATCAGGAAAGCGTGGCACCCACTGAGCAGAGTGGTCATGTGTACACCGGACGCATTTTTGATACTTTTGATACGACAAAAATCTACCCTACAAATATCGCTCCGGTGGTCGAAGGCATGAAGCTGTTTGGTCCGCCATCAGTTAATGTATTCCCCGTGCCCTTCCCCGAAATGCTCGCACCTTACACCGAGCTTTTCAAAGACCATGAAGTCAGCTACGGCGCTACCGAAGACTGGGCACCCGCAGAAAAATCTACCCTACCCAAAAACATCCACAAAGAAACCTGCTTTAACGTCACTCATAAAACCCTGGCGCGGATGTATGGTGTGATCACTACGCATGCACCCTTTTTGCCGACGGTATTTAAGCAAATGAAAGGTTTCGCAGGCTTATCCGAGGAAAAATTCAATGAATTCGAAATCAGAGGAAAAGAATCATCTTTGGAACAGGCAGGCGCCGATAAGTCGCTTGCCGTAATCGCGTTCATGAACATCGGTACCAACTGGATTGATTCAGGGCCAGCCGATGTGAGTGGCAAAATGCGCGTGCAACTAGGGCGGCTGAAATTTCAGCCAGGTCAGGTCGGTTTTCCGCTTGAGGGACAAGTGAAGGCATTCAAATTCGGTTCCGAAGCACCGGCTTTGAAAGATCTGCGTCTGGATGGCAAACTCGTCATCAAAGGTAAAGTCTATACGGCGGAAGAAGCTCAGCGCATGACTTACCTAGGCGAGGAGCCCTCCAAAGAAATTAACTACGTGGTGGGTGTACCGCTGACCAGCAACGCAAAGTTATAAAAACTGCATAGGCGCTGAATAATTTCTAGGCGCCTATCTTTTTGGGTCATTGATAAGGGCGTCGCGGGTAATTCGTACAGAATAGACTTTTACCCTGACAATCCGTGCCGCTGCCGCAAAATCGTACTGGCAGCGGCGATGATGTTGAGTTTTTTTTCTGCGATCTGTTCTGAAGCGAGTGGATTATCAGCAAAGGTCGCAAACCCACAATCAGGGGTAAACAGCACTCGCTCTTTACCAAAGAGCTGAATTGCGCGTTCGCCCTTGCTCACTATTTCATCCAGACTTTCGATGTGCGCGTGCTTCTGGTTGCAGATACCCACACCGATACGCACATCATCAGGAATCGCGCGCAAAATTTCCATCTCGCCTGCACGGGGCGTACACAACTCCAACAGCAAGCTGCCGACCTTCAGACCGGAGAGGGTTTGTATCAGTGGCGTGTAATCGCCTGACAAGGCAGCACCTTCATCGGGTGTCCAGTTGCCACGGCACATGTGGAGCGCAATGCGCTCTCTCGGAAAACCGGCTACCACGGCATTAATCAATTCTTGTGCAAAACTCAGTTCAGCCGGCGTCTCATTTTTTTCCGACAGCGCACCGCACATGAAACTGCGCTTAGAGACCGAGCCGGAGAACACGACCTCGGAGAGTACCGGTTCATCGAACTGAACCAGCGCCACACCCGCAGCCAAAAGATAAGCGAGCTCTTCACGCAGCACGCGAACCACATCGGTGGCCAGCGCTTCGCGGTCTTGATAAGCGCGATCGGAAATACACTCCATCCACATGGTCCGTGTCAGCAGATACGGCCCGGGTAATGCGATCTTGACCGGCTTGTCGGTCAAAGTTTTGACGAAATCCATTTCATGCACTGCCAAGGGCTTGCTGCGTCCCAAAGGACCAAAGACTGCCGGATGTCGGACTTCAGACGCTGGCACATCCAGCGCTCGCAGTTCGCGCGCGAATTCTTCGGGATCATCGACCAAGGGCAGCAGATCGGTCAGCGGAATCAGCTGGCAGTTATCGAGGATGCCGCCGACAAAACTGGCGTAGCTATCGCGACGCTGCTCGCCATCCGTCACCACATCCACACCGGCACGCAATTGCGCTGCGACGGACAGCCTGACCGCATCATCGGCCGTCGCCTGAAAAGCCGCAGCCTCAAGACGACCTTCCATATGATCATGCATGGCTTGCAGCATCCAGCGCGGCCGCGGCCAACTGCCTATGCCCATTACTGACAAAGGCGCAATCG
>CAMBJI010000045.1 GCA_945867725.1 Bordetella parapertussis | reverse complement strand
CTACGCGCGATGGTGCCGCAGGCGTGGGAACAATTGACGCTGGTTTGGCAGGAAGAACAAAAGCAGCAAGTGCTCGCCACACTTGGCAAACAATTACTGCATGGCTCAGAACAAGAAGCCGAAGACGCTGCCACGCGCTGGGGTGCTTTTGAAGACGCCGTCATGCAAGCGATGTCGGGCAAACTAGCGCTGCCCAATACGCCATCAAAGGCATCCGCACGCACAATAGGCAAGTACCGTCTGCAAGCTCATTACCTTTTGAATGCGTGCTTTACAACTGAGATCGATTTGATCGATGCCACAAAATCTCTCGCCAAAACGCCAACGGTGATCGTGCATGGCAGCCATGATCTGGTCTGCCCGCCGGAAAATGCAGCGCGCCTCGCCAAACTCATGCCTCATGCGCGCCTGCATTGGGTACCGCGCGGCGGACACACGCCGGCTGATCCTTTGATTGCGGCTGCGCTGCGCGAGGCTGTGCTTGAACTGCATCCATCGTCTTGAAATGAAAAAACCGGCAGCAAACAATGAGATGTTTGAATCCGGTGAAATGGCCGCACTGCTTGCAAAACATGGCGTCGCTTTGTCAAACTTTAATTTTTCTTTACGCTTTTAGTCTATGCGCCAACTGTTCGCCGTAGTCTTGTTAATGTTAGCGACCCTGCAAAGTGCGCAGGCCGGCGTAATGACGAAAGCGACTCTATCGCAAAAATTTTCCTCGCCTTATATCGTGGGCGACAAAGACGCCGAACTTCCTGTCTGGCCCATCTTTAAACAGGAAATAACGTCGACCGAGCCGATCGGCTATCTCTTCGAATCGATTGATTTCATTTCACTGCCCGGCTCCGCCGGTGCGCCCATTAATTTGCTGGTGGCACTGGATGCCAAAGGCAAGTTCATGGATGTGCGAGTGGTCTCACATCGTGAGCCTGTTTTTTTGGAGGGCGATGGTCCACAGCGTCTGACTAATTTCGTCAATCAGTACAAGGGCCTGTCACTCGCACAGAACATCACCATTGAAACCGGCACGCGACAGAAGTCCGGCATGGATGGCAATAATGTGCGTATCGAGGGCGTATCAAAAGCGACAGCATCAGTGCGCATCATCCACCAGATCTTGCTGACGTCATCGCTGGCGGTAGCTCGCAAAAAACTCGGATTCTCCGAAAGCCACGATCCCGATCAGATTGCGCGTGTCAAGGCGAATTATTTTGAATCGCTGACTAGCACACAATTATTTGGGAGGAACCTGATCGCGCATCTCGCATTGGCCAATCGCGAGGTAGAAAACGCCTACGCTGGCAGCCTCGGCGAAGGACTCGATACGGAGGGCAGCGCCGACCCCGATGGTATGTTCATCGATCTCTACAGCGCGCTCGTGTCTGTGCCCAGCATAGGCAAAAATCTGCTGGATGCCGCCAGTTGGGAGCGACTGTCCGAACGGCTGGAAAAAGGCGACCATGCGATTCTAGTGATGTGGGGCGGTCGCTATTCGATTACACCCGAAGATTTCAAGCCGGGTACGTCACCGGAACGGCTCTCGCTCAAACAAGGTGGCCTGCCGATTGACATGCGCGATCTGGACCTTGACCTGAAACTAGCGGATGGGACAGCACTATCGCCCGAAAGTATGAAGGTGTTTCGGGTGGCTGCACAAACCGAGCTGGATTTATCCAAACCCCTGGAGATGAGCCTCGACGTTAAACGTGAAAAGGACATGGTGTACCCAGAGATCATCCGGACGTCATTCCCTTATCGCATCGAAGTGCCGGAACGTTTTTATGATGTACCCGCTGGTGACAATAAAACCTGGGTCAGCATTTGGCAGCAACGCGCAACTGAACTCGGCGTGCTAGCCGGCGCTTTGCTGATACTCAGCATCCTCCTGCTGCAACAGCGTTGGCTGACCGCCAATGCACGACGCTTTACTTTCATACGCATCAGCTTTCTGATATTTACGCTGGGCTTTATCGGCTGGTATGCGCAGGGGCAGCTATCCATCGTCAATCTGACCGGCGCCGTGCAATCGCTGAAAGAAAACCGCAGCCTGGCTTTCTTCCTGTATGACCCGATGACCGTCTGCTTGTGGAGTTTCGTGGCCATCACATTTTTCCTGTGGGGCCGCGCGACTTTTTGTGGCTGGCTGTGTCCTTTCGGCGCTTTGCAGGAGCTGGTCTCGCGAGTGGCGCGATTGCTGCGGATTCCGCAAATCAAACTGCGGCGATCAACGGATGCGGAACTTAAAAAAATCAAATACGGCGTGCTGGCAGCGATACTGTTATCGGCTTGGTTTGCGCCAGCAGTCTCTGACCGTCTGGTGGAAATTGAGCCCTTTAAAACTGGCATCACCTTGTATTTTGTGCGCGCCTGGCCCTTTGTCGCCTATGCGATCGCCACGGTGCTCGCCAGCGCACAGGTCTACAAATTTTTCTGTCGCTACCTGTGTCCGTTCGGTGCAGGGCTCGCTATTCTGGGCAAGCTCCAGTTGTTCAAGTGGTTACCACGTCGCGCCGAATGCGGCACGCCCTGCCAGACCTGCCGTCATCACTGCGACTATCAGGCGATCCGCCCTAACGGCAAAATTGACTACGCTGAATGCTTTCAGTGCATGGATTGCGTGGTCATTTATCACAGCGATACGCAGTGCGACCCGCGTATCCTGCAAGCCAAGCGCCGCATGACCATACCCATTCGTCCGGTTCAAGCTTCTCTGGAGGCCTAATGAAACGACACGCGGTGCTGACCGCTATGCTCGGTTTGCCAGTGGTGGATGCAACTGGTAACTAGCTGCGTGAAGCACAACTGCGCACGTATACGGAGGCCGGCCTCGTACTTGGCATGATCGGGTCGATGACGGTATTGTGTGGGAGTGAAAAAACCCCGAACAATTCGTACGTAGATGTTACCGAGGCGCTGAACGTCGTGCTGCGATGCTGGGAAAATTTAAATTTTCTATAATAAAAAAGGCTGCAATACCTGCAGCCTTTTTACTTTTTATCAGAAGCCGTATTTGACGCCAACAGTCAACGCACTGATTTTTACTTGATCCACTGTACCGAAATACTGGTATTCCAGCGTTCCGGCGATTTCCTTGGTGAAGTTGTAAGCGAGACCCAGACCCAGCAAAGCTCGGGTTTTTGTTTCTTTGGTATTAGCGAATCCGGTCTCTTTGGCAGTAAAGTGATTTACTGCAACTCCCACTTTGCCAAATGCCGAAAATGCATCCGTTAGAGGCAAATTACCAACACCTGCGATGTAAATGCTCTGCGTTTGCACTGAATAATCGCCATCGGTAGTTTTTAATTTTCCCAAATTGGCATAGCCCAATTCAACGCCAAAATTTTTATCCAGTGAAAACCCGTAGGCGAGATTTACCGCTGTTTTGTTTTCTGACAATTCTTCATATTTATATTCTGAAGAACCAACACCTGCCTTGAAATAACTTCCTTCCGCGTAGCCTGCTAAGGGCATCACGAGCGCTGCGCTAAGAACCATGAACCCTAATATTTTTTGCATGTTGAATTCCTATTCGTAAGAATGAAGATCAGCTGACAATCTGTCTTGCCGGTCCAAAACGGACGATGCGGATTCTACGAAAGAGAAATATCAATGCGTATTAATAAGTTGCAAAAAAAAGACGAATTTATATTCGGCTACTTTGCGTACAGACAAACCTGTTTTTCGGCAACTAGTTGTGCGACATACATCCAAAGCTACGCCCGCAGACATTCGGCGAAGATGAGTGTTAGAGATGGGATAGGAAGAGGCGATAGGCAGAGGTGATAGGAAGATTGCCAGGTCAATCTGGCGTAATGCCTCACCGAGTGCATCTCACCTGGCAGCGAGATTATTCAATGAGTTCGGCATGGATTTCAGTAGAAATCAAAAACATGCTCATATAAATAACAAAGGGGACGGTGCTTTGAGCACCATCCCCTACGAGACAAGTTGTCAGAAACCGTACTTGACGCCAACAGTCAACGCACTGATTTTTACTTGCTCCACTTTCCCGAAATACTGATACTCGACCGTTCCTGCGATTTCCTTGGTGAAGTTGTAAGCGAGACCCAGGCCCAGCAACGCGCGGGCTTTTGTTTCTGTTGTTCCGCCGGCCCCAGTGACTGTGGTTTCAAATTGATTTACTGCAACTCCCACTTTACCGAATGCCGAAAATGCAGCCGTCAAAGGTAGGTTGCCAACACCTGCGATATAAATACTCTGCGCTTGCAGTGAACCACTAGTGTCTTTAAATTTTCCTAAATTGGCATAACCCAGTTCAACGTCGAAATTTTTATCCACCGCAAAACCATAGGCGACAGTTACCGCCGTTTTGTTTTCAGTGGTACCTGAGGCTTTGTACTCTGACTCACCGACACCTGCCTTGAAGTAACTTCCCTCTGCATGAGCTGCCAAAGGCATCACCAATGCTGCGCCCAGGAACGCAACGAAAAATCTTTTATGCATTTTGATTTCCTCTTCTGTAAATTTAAGGTCAGCTGATACTTCGTCTTACCGGTCCTTGAGGGACGGTCCGGATTCTATGAAACTACTGACCGATTAATGATCAGTGAGTTGCAAAAAAATGACGCTTTTATACATAAACAATTTGCGGGCAGAAAAATTTATCTCTCATCACGCAATCATGTGTGCCATTTGCAATTTCTCACCCTGAAACGCCCCATACCAGACCTTGATAAAACAGTTCGAAGAGACACGTCACTAAAACCCATATGTCAATCCAAAAGTAAGCGCACTCGCCTTGACATCATTAAATTTTCCGAAGTATTGATATTCGGCTACACCAGCAATTTCTTTCGTAAGGCGCACGCAGATCACCGACCAGCGGGAGAAATTCAGGCGGTGTCGCGCGACCTGCCGGCGAAGAAGTTTCAAGTCGCAAAAAATTTTTGAGTGCACTCACCCAACCGAGCCAGCTCCAGTGCGCAATCCACACGCCCAATGCAGAAATCACGAGGAACATCAGCAAAAAAACCACCGAAAGATAGAAACGGAATTCATCACTACGGCGCTGGATAAAGTCCGTGTCTTGCACAAGCAAAAGCTTGCCCAGAGAAATTCCACCCTGTTCCAATACCACTTCACTGATGCGCATTGCCGATGACACAGCGCCTCGACAATCAATTTGGTTCGGTAATGCGCTGCTGCGATACCTCAGATTGCCCGTAACATCGCAAAAACCCAGCGCCAGCAGATGACCATCGGTAGCGGCACGCTCAAGTAGATCTTGCATCGCGTCCGGGTCTTGCAGCGTTACATAATCAATCAATGATTCTCGGATCGACGCGGCCACCATTTGCCCACGTGTATCGAGGTCACGCAAAAACCAGCGCTAGGTCAGATCATCGATTACAGGTATCAGAATCAAAGCGGATAACCCAATCACCAACGCCAGCGGCAGGATAAAACGCAGCGAAAGCTGGAACGGTCTAATTGGCATTAAGTAATACCTGACGAAAAGGGAAGTCTCCGGCTCTTCAAACAGACACTCAGAATTTAAGGACGCTGAATAAATCTCCGTTTTATGGCAAGCCAGGAAAGTGGTGCGATGGGAAATCGGAAAATAAAAACCGTCGAATAACTTTGTCAGAACAAAAAAGCTTGCGGGTTTATTTGATCTGCGCTTTCTCGATGATTGACTCCCATTAGCCCGTGCGGTTCCAGAACTTGAGTAGGATTAACACGCCGGATGCTGCGTCGCAACATTGAAAGCTTGTGAAATATTCATCTAAATCGCTACCGTTAAGTCACAAGCTGGTTATGATTGCGCCTGACATCGGCGTAGCAAATCATCAGCGTCGTCCAACCCCACAAAGAATGAATGACAGCCCATGGAGAGGCAAACTTCCGTAGCGGATACGTTTCCGCGCTTATTGCTTGAGCACGCGCAAGTACGCGCCGACAAGCCGGCGTTTCGGGAAAAAGATCTGGGTATATGGCAAACCACCAGCTGGTCAGAAGCCGCCGAACATATACGTCAGCTCGCCTGTGGACTCGCTGCGCTGGGATTTAAACGCGGCATGAATCTCGCTGTCATTGGCGACAATCGTCCACGTCTGTACTGGGCGATGTCAGCTGCGCAATGTCTGGGGGGTGTTGCTGTTCCCTTGTATCAGGACGCCCCTGCTGCCGATATGGCCTATGTGCTGGAAAATGCCAGCATTGATTTCGCGGTCGTTGAAGATCAAGAGCAGGTCGACAAGCTGCTCGAAATCCGCGAAACCGTGCCGGGTCTCTCGCACATCATTTATGACGACGGACGCGGATTGCGTAACTATGCGCAGGCCGGTCTTCACGCATTTGAGCAGGTGCAGGCACTGGGACGTACGCACGCCGAGAATCATGCTTCATTTTTCATGAATGAGGTTCTCGCAGGACGGCCTGATGACATCGCGGTCATTCTTTACACATCAGGCACCACGGGGAAACCCAAGGGCGTCTGCCATTCCCATGCGGCGATGATTACCACCAGCAAGACACTGATTGCATTTGACGGACTCACGTCCGACGACGAAGTAGTGTGCTACTTGCCCTTGGCCTGGGTGGGCGATTTTCTGTATTCCTTTGCGATGTCGCACCTCAGTGGCTTTTGCCTGAACTGCCCGGAATCACCCGCAACGATCACCAGCGATTTGCGTGAAATTGGCCCGACCTATTATTTTGGACCACCACGCGTTTACGAAAATATTCTTACGCAAGTGATGATTCGCATCGAAGATGCCAGTGCCATCAAGCGCGGTATCTTCCATTACTTCATGCGGGTTGCGCGTCGCGTCGGACTCAAACTTCTCGATGGTAAATCTGGCGTTTCTCTCAGCGACAGGTTGCTGTATGCGCTCGGTGAATTATTGATTTATGGCCCGCTGAAGAATGTGCTGGGCATGTCGCGTGTGCGCGTGGCCTATACAGGTGGCGAAGCAATTGGTCCGGATCTGTTCGATTTCTATCGCTCCATCGGCATCAATCTCAAGCAGCTGTATGGCATGACCGAAACCTGCGTGACCGTGTGCATGCAGCGTTCTGGTGATGTCAAACTCGATACGGTCGGACGTCCTATGCAGGGTGTGGAAGTCAAGATTGCCGAGAGCGGCGAAGTTCTGGTGCGCTCGCCTGGCCTGATGGTTGCGTACTATAAAAAACCGGACGACACCGCTGAGGCGATCGATAGCAACGGATATTTTCATACCGGTGATGCAGGATTTTTCGATAACGATGGTCACCTGAAAATCATCGACCGCGCCAAGGATGTGGGCAAGATGGCTGATGGCACATTGTTCGCGCCAAAGTACATCGAAAATAAGTTGAAGTTCTTCCCTTTCATCAAAGAAGCCGTTGCGTTCGGTGATGGCCGTAATGCATGCAACACCTTCATCAACATTGACATGGAAGCTGTCGGCAACTGGGCTGAACGCCGCAACCTGCCCTATACCGGCTATACCGATCTGGCCGCACAACCGGCGGTGTATGCATTGATTGCGGAATGCGTGGAAAAGGTCAATGCCGATCTAGCTGACGACTCACTACTGGCAGGATCGCAAATTCATCGCTTCCTGATACTGCATAAAGAGCTCGATCCTGATGATGATGAACTGACCCGCACGCGCAAAGTGCGCCGCCGCTTCATCGGTGAAAAGTATGCCGTACTGATTGATGCGCTGTATGCAGGCAATGCACGCCAATATATTGAGACGCAAGTGAAATTCGAAGATGGCCGTCAGGGCATGATCAGCGCCGATCTGGAAATTCGTGATGTCAAAACTTTTGCGCCAGCGCGCAAGGCGGCATGATGACTGAAGATTTCAATAACAATCGTCGAGTTGGCGAGGTCATTCTGGATCTGCGCAATATCTCGCTCGCATTTGGGGGCGTGCGTGCACTGACCGATATCTCTTTCGATGTGCGTGAGCATGAGATACGCGCCATCATCGGACCCAATGGCGCCGGTAAAAGCTCCATGCTCAATGTGATCAATGGCGTGTATCGACCGCAGCAGGGTGAAATCATCTATCGCGGCGAGCATCGACATGACATGGACACGCATGCGGCCGCGAAGAGCGGCATTGCGCGCACATTTCAGAACATCGCGCTATTTAAGGGCATGACAGTCTTGGACAACATCATGACGGGCCGTAATTTGAAAATGCAGTCGAATTTTCTGCTGCAGGCACTGTACATTGGCCCAGCCCGCCGCGAAGAAATCGAACATCGCAAGAAAGTCGAGGAAGTGATCGATTTCCTCGAGATTCAGCATATCCGCAAGACACCGGTCGGCCGCCTGCCCTATGGTCTGCAAAAACGCGTGGAGCTAGGCCGCGCATTGGCCGCCGAGCCAAAAATTCTTTTGCTGGATGAGCCCATGGCCGGCATGAACGTGGAAGAGAAGCAGGACATGTGCCGCTTCATTCTCGACGTGAATGAACAATTCGGCACAACCATCGTGCTGATCGAGCACGATATGGGCGTGGTGATGGACATCTCGGATCGGGTGGTGGTACTCGATTACGGCAAGAAGATTGGCGATGGGACGCCGGATGAAGTTCGCAACAATCAGGATGTGATCAATGCTTATCTGGGAGTCGCACATTGAATCTGAATTTTTTCTTTGAAGTCCTGATCGGAGGCCTGCTCTCCGGAATTATGTACGCGCTCGTAGCGCTGGGCTTTGTGCTGATTTATAAAGCCTCGGGTGTATTCAATTTCGCGCAGGGCTCCATGGTGTTTTTCGCGGCACTTACTTGCGTGTCGCTGACCGAGCTGGGTCTGCCGCTATGGGCTGCCATTCTGGTGAGCATCGGTGTGATGGCCTTGCTGGGACTGGCGATTGAACGCTTTGTATTACGGCCTCTGGTTAACCAGCCGGAAATCTCGCTCTTCATGGCGACGATAGGTCTGACATTTTTCATCGAAGGTATGGCGCAGCTGATGTGGGGCTCGGATGTAAAGCGCCTGGATCTGGGTATTGAAGACGTGCCCATAGAAAGCATGATGAATACCTTCAATATCGTGATCTCTCGCTTCGATGTGACTGCGGCTGCGATCTGTGCGCTGCTGGTGACGGGACTGGCGCTGTTTTTCTCGCGCACCAAGGTCGGTCGCGCACTGCGTGCCGTGGCAGATGATCACCAGGCAGCGCTCGCCGTCGGGATTCCCTTGCAGCAGATCTGGGGCATTGTTTGGGGGGTAGCAGGATTTGTCGCGCTGGTCGCGGGCTTGTTGTGGGGATCACGCAATGGCGTGCAGTTTTCGCTGAGCTTCGTCGCGCTCAAGGCGCTGCCTGTATTGATTCTCGGTGGCTTTACCTCCGTGCCAGGCGCAATCATCGGCGGACTCATCATCGGCTCATCTGAAAAACTCGCTGAGGTATATATCGGACCGTTTGTAGGTGGCGGTATCGAGGGCTGGTTCCCTTATGTGTTGGCGCTGGGCTTCTTGCTGGTGCGACCCGAAGGTTTGTTTGGTGAAAAAATTATTCGAAGAATTTAACGCATTGAAAAATGCGCGCTGCTTAGAACCTATCTCGTTAGGCCGATAGTAAGGGTGAAGCAGGTGTTTCGTTCAACATGCTGCACGCCTGCACCACAGCGTTGGTAGGTTGAGACTCACGCTTGAAAGATTCAGGGAGTTTTTATGCTGTACCGTGAAGCAGGACAATTCAAAACCACCTACGAAACTGATGGGCAGATTTTTCCCATTCGTCAGGACCGCATTGGCATGCTGCTGTTGCTTGCGCTCGCCTTCTTCGTGGTGCCCCTGGTTGCGACACCCTATTTGTTTTCAGCAATCCTGATTCCTTTTCTTATTTTTTCGCTGGCAGCACTGGGCCTGAACATACTGACCGGCTATGCAGGGCAACTGTCGCTAGGATCAGCAGCGTTCATGGCGGTGGGGGCATTCGCCTCCTACAATTTCATCCTGCGCGTGCCCGATATTCCATTGCTGCTGGCATTTATTCTTGGCGGACTGTGCGCCGCTGCGCTGGGTATTGTTTTCGGCTTGCCCTCCCTGCGTGTGCGCGGATTTTATCTGGCGGCATCGACACTGGCTACGCAGTTCTTCGTGGTGTGGGCGCTGACGAAGATCCAATGGTTTACCAACTACAGTTCATCTGGCGTGATCACGGCACAAAAGCTTGAGATACTCGGCTTTGTATTTGATACGCCAATGACAAAGTATTTGCTGGTACTGGGGATTGTGGCCCTGCTTGCGCTACTGGCAAAAAATCTCGTGCGCTCCAATATTGGCCGCTGCTGGATGGCGGTACGGGATATGGACGTTGCCGCAGAAGTGATCGGCATACGCTTGATGCACACCAAGCTGCTGGCATTTGCCGTCAGCTCATTTTATTGCGGCGTGGCGGGTGCTCTCTATGCCTATGCCTATCTGGGTACGGTAGAACCGGAAGCGTACAACCTCGATCTCTCATTCCGCATTCTGTTCATGGTGATCATCGGCGGACTCGGATCGGTGATGGGTTCATTTCTTGGTGCGGCATTTATTGTCTTGCTGCCCACCGTGCTGAATGTGCTGGCGCATGCGCTGGGTATTTCCACTGCAGTGGCATCGCATCTGGACCTGATGGTGTTTGGTGCTCTGATCA
>CAMBJI010000044.1 GCA_945867725.1 Bordetella parapertussis | reverse complement strand
CTCTTCGTTCTGAGTATGGCCTCCTACATGGTTGACTATCTTAATCTTCAAGGTTATTTGCGTTGGTCTTTGATTATTATCTTTATGCTCCTCAAAGCTGGCTTGATCGTGGCTATTTTTATGCACATGATGTGGGAAAGGCTGGCTTTAATGTACGCCATCATGATACCTCCCCTTTTATTACTAACTTTTATTGGTATTGCCTCACTTGAGGCGGACCACACTTTTTTTACCCGAAGTGTATTTTTTCTTAAAAACTTGATTTAGTAGCTCTTAGTTTCTCTTGCAAACTCTTCTTCTAACTTATTACAAGGTGAGATATTGGCATGTTTCAAAAAAAATACTTCATTCACTTTATTGTTTTGGCAGGATCTTTTTCTGCCCTTTCATTCTTTACCTACCAACTGGTCGATCACCATACAACGCTGCCCGACCGGCTTAACCAAGCTCGCACGGCACTGATATCGAACGGTCAAAGCGTTCAAGACCGCATCACTCGTATTGGCAGTGTGTCTTTGTCAACGCCTGCGGTGCCTGCAGCCTCAGGCGTACCCGCTGTGGCTGTTAAGGATGGGGCGCAGGTATACAGCCAGAATTGTTCAGCCTGCCACATGCCTGGCCTAGCTGGTGCGCCCAAAGTGGGGGATAAAGCGCAGTGGAAATTAAGGCTCGCAAAAGGGATCCAAGCTTTGTACGCTGGCGCCTTGAACGGTATTCAGGGGCCACAGGGAGTCATGCCTGCAAAGGGTGGTAATACCTCTTTATCTGAGCTTGAGGTCAAGTTGGCGGTTGACTATATGGTTTCACAAGTGAAGTAACCCAACCTATCCTCTCAGGATTCTCAGGTATAGACTTTAAGAGGCTCATAAATGAATATGCAGCGACATTACTTTATTGGTACCAGCCTTGACGAGCTGGAGGACTTTGAAGATCAACTTGAAGCTGCCGGCATATCAACACCACAAATTCATGTATTGAGCCTTGATGATGCGGAGGTGGCCAAGCATCAGCACCTGCATGAAGTTCAATCTGTAATGAAAAGTGACGTTGTGCATACCAGTTATCAAGGTGCGATTATCGGTGCGGTGCTGTCGCTGCTGATACTGTTGGCGGTACAGCAGTTTGGCTGGGCAAGTTCACCCACAGGCTGGATGCCATTTTTATTTCTGGTAGTTGTATTGATTGGATTTTGTACTTGGGAAGGGGGCCTCATTGGCATCCAGAAACCTAATTACAAATTTGTCCGATTCGAAGAGGTCTTGGCCGCAGGCAAGCATGTTTTTTTTGTGGATCTTGAACCATCGCAAAAATTGATCTTAGATCAACTTATAAAAATTCATCCTAATCTGGAGCAGGCTGGTATTGAAGAGAGTCACCAATACTGGCTTATTGTCCTACAGCGCAAATTAGGGATGGCACGTCATTCCTGAATCAAGCAGGATATATATGAATATTCTCGCCAGCCCCTATAAACCTGCCATTTTTCTGCAGCTGTATGCATTAACCAAGCCGCGTGTAGTTCAACTTATTGTGTTTTGTGCTTTGATTGGCATGGTTCTAGCCGTGCCGGGGTTTCCTAGCGAGCAGGAAATCTTACGCGGCTTTCTCGCCAGCTTGGGTATATGGCTTGTGGCATCGGCTGCAGCTGTTTTTAATTGCTTCATCGAAAAAGGCATTGATGCCAAAATGAAGCGCACTGCTTGGCGCGCCACCGCTAAGGGTGAATTCATCGATAGCCAAATTTTGTTTTTTTCGCTGGTCCTTTTTGTGACTGGTTCTGTTTTGTTGCATGTCTGGGTGAATCCCTTAACGATGTGGCTCACCATTGCCACCTTCTTTGGCTATGCCATTATTTACACGGTGGTTCTTAAGCCACTGACACCACAGAATATTGTGATCGGCGGTGCCTCGGGTGCGATGCCTCCAGTACTTGGATGGGCTGCTATGACCGGGCAGGTTGAGCCTGAGGCATTGTTACTTTTCCTCATCATATTTCTATGGACGCCACCCCATTTCTGGGCGCTGGCTCTGTATAGAGTAGAGGAGTATCGCAAGTCAGGCCTTCCCATGCTTCCCGTCACGCACGGCAACCAGTTCACCCGACTGCAAATTCTTCTGTACACCATAATTTTGTTCCCCGCCTGCCTGATGCCATTTATTTATGGAATGAGTTCCTGGCTCTACCTGATGGCGGCAGTGGTATTAAGTCTGTGTTTCTGCTGGTACGGATTCAGACTCTGGCGCTCCTATTCAGACGCACTGGCACGTCAAACTTTCAGATTTTCTTTGATTCACTTGAGTCTGTTATTTGTAGCGCTTTTATTTGACCATTACTTACTTTGATATCTGGGCAACAAGTAATTAATTCGTTACAAAGAGCCCAGTTGTAAACCGTTCTCAATTTACGCTGGGCGCTCGCTCGGCGGCCTGCCTCAGGCGCTAAACTGGGTCTTGTAAAAGCAATGTAGCCACTGTCTCGTCCAGCGGCATGCAAAGCATGCGCAGCAACCTTCTCTGCAAGCGCGCTAAGCGGTAAGGAGTTCAAATGGGCATGACGGTCATTGAAAAAATATTGGCTTCTAAGAGCGGCCGCAGCAAGGTTGGGCCGGGCGATCTGGTGACGGTCGAGGTCGATACGGTCATTCTGTTTGATAACAATTTTATGCCCAGCCAGTGGCGCGATATTCTCAAGATGCGCGACCCAGAACGCATTGTTGTCGTGTTCGATCATCGCGTCCCAGCCGCCACCCAGCAAAGCGCGGCGGCGCAGCAAACTGGTCGGCGCTTTGTCGAAAAATTCGGCATCAAGCGCTTTCACGATGTAGGCCCTACGCAGGGCATCAGCCATCAGCTGGTGGCCGACCATGCTTACGGCCTGCCCGGTTCGGTACTGCTATGCAGCGATTCCCACACATGTAGCGCCGGCGTTTTCAACTGCGCCGCTCGGGGCGTGGGCGCTCCTGATGTCGTGTATGCAGCGACCAAGGGTGAAACCTGGTTTCGCGTCGGTGAAACGGTGCGCTACGAGCTAGAGGGCAAATTGTCGCCCGTCGTCACGACCAAAGATGCCTTTCTGCAGATTGCCGGCCAGTATGGCGACCATGCAACCATGAACGTCGAGTATGGCGGCTCCGGCCTGGCCAACCTGAGCATCAATGCGCGCAAGACCATCACCACAATGTCGGCCGAATTGTCAGCCGAATTTGCCACCTTCGAACCCGACCCGCTAATGCTCGACTGGGTGCGGGCGCGCAATCATGCGCACTTCACACCAGTCTATGCCGACGCCGACGCGCACTATGCGGCGGTGCGTAAGATCGACTTGGGCACTTTGGCGCCGCTGGTCGCCTTTCCCGACACGGTGGTCAACAACTCACAACCGGTGTCGGCAGCTGAAGGTACAGTAATCCACCAAGCCTTCATTGGTTCGTGCGCTAACGGTACGCTGGACGACCTGCAACTGGCCGCCCTAATCCTCAAGGGCAGGCAGGTCTCGAACAAAGTGCGTCTAATCATCACGCCCGGTTCGCAAACCGTCTATCGTGAAGCACTGCGCCTTGGCATTATTGAAACGCTGATGGAAGCCGGCGCAGTAGTTACACCGGCCACTTGCGGCGCCTGTGGCGGCGGTCACATGGGCGTGCTCGGGCCCAACGAAACCTGCATCACGGCTTCGACGCGCAACTTCAAGGGCCGCATGGGCGACCCAAGCGCGCGCATCTACATGGCATCCCCTGCCACTGTCGCGGCCTCCGCAGTGCGCGGCATGATTACTGATCCGCGTCATTTTCTGGGTTAAGCGTACACGCCTTTTTTGTTGCCCACCCATAAGCACTAACGTCCCATCTGGAAGCCTATGAAATTCACCGCTAGAGTCTGGAAAATCGGCGACAACATTAACACTGACCTGATCCTGCCCAATCTTGCTTTTTTTCTGACGCCCGCCGAACAGGCGCGCTTTGTCTTCAAAGCCAATCGCCCTGGCTGGGTCGATCAGGTGCAGCCTGGCGATATATTGATTGGCGGCAAAAACTTCGGCATGGGTTCCAGCCGGCCAGCCGCGCGCTCGCTGAAAAACATCGGACTGGGCTGCCTGCTGGCCAACTCACTGAACGGCTTGTTTTTTCGCAATTGCGTTAACTTCGCCTTCCCGGCACTGGAATGCATCGGCGTGTTCGATGCATTTGAAGAAGGTGATATGGCTGAAGTGGATTTCGATGCCTGTACGGTGCGCAACCTGACGCGCAACACCAGCCTCTCCACCATCGGTTTGCCGCCGCCGCTACTCGATCTGCTCAAGGCTGGTGGCCTCTATCCCTTGCTGGAGCGCGAGGGGCTGATCGCGCCAAAGGTGGACGCCTGACGGTACACAGATGTCGTTAAAAAGCTGATGACGCACTACCCATACTTGCGGCATGACGCTCGGCAAACCAAAGCGCGCCTGACTCGCCCGGCCAACCTGGAAACTACTCCGGCTTGATCCCGGCAGCCTTGATCACCTTGCCCCACTTGACAATCTCGGTCTGAATGAAGCGGCCGAACTCTTGCGGTGTGCTGCCCTTGGTTTCCACACCTTCGCCTTCCAGCTTGCGCGCCACTTCAGGCAACTTCAAAATAGCGGCAACTTCGCGCGACAAGCGATTAACCACTTCTGGCGGTGTGCCAGACGGCGCGAGCAAGCCGTACCAGGTTTCAGACTCGTAATCCTTCACGCCGGCCTCGTCCATGGTCGGCAAATCACCTGCGGCTGGTGCGCGTGTCAGGCTAGTCACGCCCAACGGACGCAGCTTGCCATCCTTAATATGCGGCAACGAAGACATGATGCTGCCAAAGGTCATCGAGACCTGAGTGCCCATCACGTCAACCATCGCCGGTGCCACGCCCTTGTAGGGCACATGCAACATATCAATTTGCGCCATCATCTTGAATAACTCCCCCGAAAGATGACCGCCAGTGCCCACGCCTGCTGAAGCAAATGACAGCTTGCCCGGTTGCTGCTTGGCCAGAGCAATCAGCTCTTTAACTGACTTGGCCGCGATCGTTGGATTGATCAGCAAAATCAGATTCTGCGTCGCCACCAGTGATACTGGAGCGAAGTCTTTGACCGGGTCATAGCGCATTTTCTCGCGCAGGCTGACATTGGTGGCGAACGAAGACACCGTGCCCATGATCAACGTATAACCATCTGCCGGCGACTTGGCCACGGACTCTGCCGCCACTGAGCCACCAGCGCCGGCACGATTGACGATGATCACAGGCTGGCCTAGGCGAGTAGACAGCTCCGCACCGATGACGCGCGAAATGTTATCGACGCTGCCTCCGGGCGTACTCGGCACCACGATCTGTATGGCCTTGTTTGGATAGGTCTGGGCAGATGCCGCCAACGACCATGTCGCGAGAGTGCATGCAACAAGGGGCAGAATGAAACGCATGAGAACTCCTGATGGGTTGAAGATACGGGGAAATTGAACACGATGAAGCCGCTGCAAATGAGTATTTGCTAGCGCGCTTAGGGCTGAAAACCCACTGAATCGGCATACTTGGCCAGCACCTCTTGCGTGGGCAGAAATTCTTCTTCGAACTTACGGATGTCCGAAAAGCCGATAAAAGCATGCATGTTCCCAGCCGGATGCGTGCTTGTACGCGCCTCAAAGCGTTTCAAGGCCTCAACGTCGTCACGCGCGAACTCTTCGAAGTAATCCCACATGGCAACCGTGGCGCTGCGCAAGGAACCGGTGGCATTCGACACCATGGCAATGCCCAGCTCGCGCAGACGCGGCAGCGACAGACGCGGCGATACACCAGTGCGATTGAAATGCAAGGGACCCTTTATATTAGCTGCGCACAAGGCAACTTCGGCCTCGGAGGTGAGCGCCTCCGGAAAAATCATGTCGGCGCCAGCTTCAAGGTAGGCATTGGCGCGCTGGATCAATTCCTGGACAGTGCCACCGCTGACGCCACGCGCGTCGCAGCGAGCAATCAGCACAAAATCTGGATCGAGTTCTCGGCGCACATGATCAGCGGCGCGTAGCTTGCCGACCATTTCCTCGGTCGAAATGATCTGCTTGCCGGCGACATGCCCACAGCGCTTAGGAGAAACCTGATCCTCTATATGTATGGCGGCGACACCGGCGCCAATAAAATCCTCAACAGTGCGCATCACATTGATGGCATTGCCAAAGCCGGTATCAGCATCGGCAATCACGGGTATACGAACAGCGCGCACAATGTAACGCGCCACCATGACGATTTCATCAAGCGTCAGTAACCCGACATCGGGCTTGCCCAGAAGCGATGCGGACACGCCATAGCCGCTCACCCCGCAGCAGCTAAAGCCGGCCTGTTCGATAATTCGAGCCGACAAGGCGTTGTAAGCGCCAGGCTTAACAAGCGTGTTGCCTTGCGCAAGCAACTGGCGCAACTGGGTGCTTGATTTCTGACGCGGAATCACATTCATGGGTTTTATTTGATATCAGCGCGGCATTAAAAGAACTGCAGACGCCGTGATGCAGACCAGTAGCGCAACCGAAAGTAGATGAAAAAATGCACAGCAACCCGGCGAAACATCGTCATAGCGCCGGGCCGTGCAGGACCAGTCAACGCTGGCGGTCAGCGATCGAGAACGATGTTATTGGACTTCAGCAGATCAACCCGTTCCTTGGTCTGGACGGTAATGAAACGCTCGAAATCAGGCTTGTTCATGATAAGGCTGATGCCGCCCAAGGGCTCGATTCCACGCTTGAACTCAGCCTCCTGTACGGTATCCATAACAGCCTTAGAAAGCTTGGCGACTACATCAGCTGGCATTTTTGCAGGACCAAAAATACCAAACCAGTTGCCCGCCTCGTAACCGGGCTGACCGCTCTCAGCGACCGTAGGTACGTTGGGCAAAAGTGCCAGGCGCTGCGAGCCAGTGACAGCGATTGCCTTGAGACGATTGCCTTGGATAAAGGCTAGCGCCGATGCCACGTCGCCGGTCATGAAATCGACCTGTCCGCCGACCACATCGGTATAGGCCGCGGCCGCGCCCTTGTAGGGAATGTGCACCATCTTGATCTTGTTCAGGGCCATCAGGTATTCAGTGGCCAGATGTGCCGGGCCGCCGGTGCCGGACGAGGCAAAGTTGATTTTTCCAGGCTCACGCTTTGCATAAGCCACCAACTCACCGATATTACGCGGCGGGAAGTTCATGTTGGCGACCATCACAAACGGAATAGACACCACTGGGGCGATCGCCGTCAGATCACGGACAGGGTTGTAGGGAAGCTTTTCAATGGTGATGTCGACCGCCACTGTGCCACCAGTGCCGAGCACAATGGTGTAGCCCTCGGGTGACGCATTGACAGCTGCCTGCATGCCAATGGTACCGGTGGCGCCAGCGCGGTTCTCGACGATGATGTTCTGGCCGAGCTTTTTTGACATGCCCAAAGCCAGCAGACGACCAATCTTGTCGGTAGCGCCGGCGGGTGGATAGGGGATGATCATGTTGATCGGCGCGTTCGGATAGGCTTGAGCGTAAGAAGCGCTGATGGATGCCGCGCTAACAGTCAAGGCGATGGCGCAACGTAGCAATGTGGTGTTCAATTCACTGTCTCCCTATTTTTTAAAATTAAATGCAAAAATAATACTAAAAACAAGTATAAAACTATTATGTTTGGTCAGCAAAATTCACCCAAATCAGTAGCTCGCCCAGATTAATTTGATATGAAAAAAATCCGCCTAGCTATCGCCGAATTTAGGGATGTACTTTTCAAGTGGAGTAGCTCAGGTTTTGGCAATGTGAATTAATTTTTTCCAGCGGTCTTTGTGGCAACCGATCACATCTATCTGGTCGACGTAGTAAAGAATTTTCCCCTCCAAACTATCGGGAAATTTGGCGGCGCTTGAGGAGTGCGTCAACATCACGTGACCAATCGCATCATGCAGCCCCTTGTCAACAGTCAGTTTGGCACACCAGAATCCATGGGGATAATTTTTACCAATGCTCGTATGACGCATTTTGCCATCCGGGCCCAACTCATACTCCATCAACTTGCTTGCATCTTGCAGAACGGCAGCAGCAATCAAATGGTCACGATTGACTGAAACGCCATGGTGCTTTTCGAATGAGTCAGCCACAGAAATGGCGAGTTCCACCACACATTGCGCATGGGGAATATGCGGATAAGGAATTTCACTGGAGACTTGAAGTGCACGAATGTCCGTCCAAGACGAGTCCTGCCACATTTCTTCCCAGATTTCGATGACACCCCGCTTGAGCTTAGGATCAATGATGTCGCCAATTTGCGGAAATAGAGCAAGGACATCTAAAGGTGGTTTTGCAGTGCGAGGAGACATGGATTTTCCAGTGATTAGGCGGTTTTAAAACAAGTTCATTCATTGGGAACATTGGCGTCCTTGATCACCTTTGACCATCTTGGAATTTCTTCTTCCACGAATGTACTGAAAGCCGCTGGAGTCATTGACACCGGCTCATTGCCCAAAGCCAGCATCTTTGCCTTTATATCGGTTCGGGCCAGAGATTTTTCGACTGCATCATGTAATTTTTCCACGATGGCGAGGGGGGTTCGAGCGGGCGCGACGAGTCCATACCAACCCACTGAGCTGTAGGTGGGGAAACCCGCTTCATTAATACTAGGTAAATTGGGTACCACCGATGATCGAGTTTTACCGGTGACGGCCAATGCACGGACTTTGCCGGATTTGACGTGAGGTTGCATGATGGACACGGTGTTAAACATAACGTCAATTTCACCGGCCAGCATGGCATTGAGTGCTTGGGATGCCCCTTTGTACGGTACAAACAATATATTGATGTTGGCAACTGACTTGAAGAGTTCGCCTGCCAGATGCTGGGAGCTTCCAACCAGAGTGCCCATGGTCAGTTTGCCGGGCTCCTTTTTGGCATAGGCCACCAATTCCTGTACGGACGTCACCGGCAGGGAGGGCCTCACCACCAGCATGGTCTGATTGGTGGCGACCATTGCGACAGGTGCGAAATCACGCACGGTGTCAAAAGGGAGCTTGGTATAAAGGCCGGGGTTGATGACGTGGCCGGTGTAAGCCCACAACAGGGTGTAGCCGTCAGGGCTGGCTTTAGCCACACTGTCGGCGCCGATGTTACCGCCGGCTCCAGGCCGGTTTTCGATCACGATCGATTGCCCGAGTTGTTCACTCAGAGGCTGAGCCAGAATTCGTGCTGCCGTGTCGCCGCCCCCGCCTGCGGCTGAACCCACAATGATTCGGATGGGTTTATTTGGAAACGTTTGCGCCCATGTCATCGAGCACAGCAGAGTCCATAAAGACGCGGCGCACAAGCCATGAATTACAAACTGTCGTAAAGCTGCTGTTTTCATTTGGAAGCCTTGAAAATAAGAGAAGTGTCAAGAGGCAAATTTCTGTTCAAGCTCTTCGAGCTTTTCGTAGCCCATCATGGAGTTGACTTCATCAAATGAAACGAGCAGATCCGGGCGCTCCACAATCTTGTTTTTCTCAAGTACTTCACCCATGAAAACAGCCATCGCATTTTGCATGCCTTTGATCGCAGCGCAGGTGAGCATGCGAGGGTAGGAAGCTTGTGCAACCCCCATTTGCTGCAACTCAAGCGGGGTCAACAACGGTGTCGTTGCACGTTTACGAATACCAAAACCCATATTCACGGTTAGCATTCCGGGTGGTACTGAGCGGGCAACCCGTTCGATATCGTCTGCAGTCAGAAGTGCATCGGCAAACAGGCAGTCGGCGCCGGCTTCGGCATACATATTGAGCCGTCGAATCGCTTCTTCGACGCCAAGCGGTCCAGCGGCATCGGTTCTTGCTTTGATGACAAAGTTGGGATCTCTGCGCGCTTCGACAGCGGCTTTCACTTTTAAGACCATTTCGCTGGCTTCGATGACAGATTTGCCAGCCATGTGCCCACAACGTTTTGGCCAGGCTTGGTCTTCGATCATGACCGCAGCCATTCCAGCATCCTCAAAGCCCCTGACTGTGAAATAAACATTCAAAGCATTACCGTAGCCTGTGTCGGCATCACCCTGCAACAACAAGTCACTGAATGCCGCAAGACTTCGACAGGCTTCCACATTTTCACGATAGCCCATGATGCCCCGGTCCGGCCAGCCCAGCTTGCTCTCTGAAATTCCAGCGCCACTCACGCTGGCGGTCTTAAATCCGAGCTGCTGAACCAGTCTCACGCTGTAGCCGTCAAACACACCTGGTGCAATGAGCAGTTCGGGAGCTCGCAGCAAATCTTTGAGTTGCTTTCCTTTGCTGGGCATGGGTATTTCTCCTAGTTGGGTGGGAATATGAAGGAAGTTGATTTAGAAGTGTGAATCAGTTTTAACAAAGCTGCCTAACAAAAAGCCTAAAAATAATAGCGCAAAAGCCGGTTTTTTGTGAAGCGGTCTGGCAAATAGAAAAAAGTTCGGTTGAACTCATGCCCCTATAATTTATTTTTAAAATTTAATCCGGAACGCCTGCCGCAGCTCGCCCAATCGCAGAAAGTCCACCCAATGGATCGTAACGAAGCCTATCCAAATCTTTTTTCTCCTTTCGCTCTGGCGGGCAAGACACTCAAGAACCGCATTGTTCACGCCTCGATTTCGCCACACTTCGGCGCTGAGAACGGCATCAAGGATGGTCAGATTCATT
>CAMBJI010000043.1 GCA_945867725.1 Bordetella parapertussis | reverse complement strand
TGTGTAATTGGATCACCGTCATGGCGCCGGGTCAGATGGTGGAAATCAAAGACTTGCCGGCTGAGCTGACCGCTGGAACAGTGGCGCCCTTGCCGTCAACCGGTGCTATGTATCAGCCACCTGCGGATATGGCGGAGCCAGCGAAAATTGAAATAAATCTGGCTTCTACATCGCCTCTGGTGGGTTCGCCGGAGGAACGCAGCGGCTGGATCATGATGCTGGAAGCCGAAGCGGCGAAAATGCTATCCGCGGGCAAGCCGGAAGTTATGGATGCGCTCGGTCGACAGTTCGAATCGGCACTCATCAAAACAGCGCTCAGGCATACCCACGGACGCAAGAACGACGCTGCAATACGTTTAGGTATTGGCCGCAATACCATCACGCGCAAGATTCAGGAGCTAGGTATTGATGGCGGTAAGGACGACTGATTTGGGTGCCACCTGAAACTTGTCAGCCACGCACGATGTGCAGGGGTGGTCTGGGCGATTCAATCGGTTTTTTCTCGGCGCGTCGCTTTTCGCTGGGAGGCGTCCAGCCGTGACTTTTCCAAAGCGACTGGACATCCGATCCTGGTGTCCAACGATGTTCGCCTGGCTGCTTGCCGGCCGCCGGCAGCACGAAAAGTTCTTCAGACTTTTTTTGTTCCATGATGTTTTCTCCCGCCGGGTCAGACACAATTTGACCATCAGAAGATCGTCAGTTGGGCATAAAACTTGAGAGAATTTTTTGGAAATGTCGCGTTTGCTTCAATTCGGCTGATTGGATTTGAGGCGGCGCCACAAGGTCGTGCGGCTGATGCCCAGAAAAGCCGCTGCTTCGGCGCGATTTCCACCAAACTGTGCAAGCACGCTCTCAAGCTCTGGCGCAGGCGGCGGCTTCTCGTTGAAAGCTGGTAAGGCCGGAGCCTGCTGCATTTCCGGCGCAAGCTTGCTCAGAAAAGCAGGCGTCAGCGCCTGCAACGGCTCGACAGACAGGAACAGCGCCACACGCTGCATCAGATTGCGCAACTCGCGTACATTGCCCGGCCAGTGGTAAGACTGCAGCACAGAGGCGCAGGCTTGCAACTCGGCGCGCAGATTGGCACCCGGACGCACCCCCATCTCTGCCAGGGCATTTTTCAGGCACCACGCGGCCAACTCGATCACATCATCCTGACGCTCGCGCAGCGGCGGTATCGCTATTCGCAACACCCCCAAGCGATAAAAAAGATCAGCCCGAAATTCACCCGTGGTCACCCGTCGTTCTAGATCGCAGTGGGTCGCGCTGATGATGCGTACATCAACGGGAATAGGGCGGGTACCGCCGACTCGGACGACTTCTTTTTCTTCCAGAACGCGCAATAGTCGTGTCTGCAGTGCCAGCGGCATTTCACCTATCTCATCAAGAAATAGCGTTCCGCGATGCGCTGCTTCAAACAAGCCTGCATGACCACCGCGACGTGAGCCGGTGAAAGCGCCTTCCTCATAGCCGAACAGTTCGGATTCCAGTAGCGACTCGGCAATGGCACCGCAATTCACTGCAAGAAAAGGACGCGAGCCTGCTTGACCACGTGGGCTTTCGCGGTGAATTGCCTGCGCCACGAGTTCCTTGCCGGTGCCGGTTTCACCTTCAATTAGTACCGTTGCTGGCGAACGGCTGTAGAGCGATACCGTACGACGCAAAGCCTGCATGCTGTCAGAGCTACCGCGCAGATCCGACAGGCCGTGTTTGGCTTTGAGATTGTCGGCCACCGGATAGGGTCTGCCGCGTGGTGTTTCGAGTTGCGTCGCGCGCGCAATATCGAAGGCATCTTCAAACGCTTGTCGTATCGATGCGGCAGAGTAAACAAACACGCCGGACAGGCCTGCTTCTTCGGCTAGGTCAGTGATCAGGCCCGCACCAACGATGGCTTGTATGCCTGCGGATTTCATCTCGCTGACTTGCGCGCGTGCGTCTTCGACAGTGATATACGTACGCTGCACGATCGGCAGTCCGAAGGTCTGCTGAAACTCCTCCAGCTCAGGTAAGGGCGCCTGATAATTAATCATGCCTATCTGCGGCGTGATTTTGCGCGCTCTCGCGAGTGCCTGCATGACATCAAAACCCGTGGCCTTGGCAATCACCACAGGTATTGCCAAACGACTCTTCAGGTAGGCCGCGTTTGAGCCCGCAGAAATCACCGCATCGCAGCGCTCGGTTTGCAAGCGCTCGCGGATGTGGGCGACGGCCTCCTCAAACCCCAGTTGTATGGGCTCGATGGTCGCGCGGTCGTCATATTCCAGGGTGATGTCTCGAAATAGATCGAACAGCCGAGAGATCGATACTGTCCAAAAGACAGGTCGGGCGGCTGGATCGCGTGAACTGGGGGAGGGACGTACCATGTTTCAGATGTTGCAATGTTTCATGAAGATTGAGTATTGAAACATAAATTGAAACATCGCGTCAAAGCTTTCAGTGATAGTTGGAACCCATCGGGTTTGCAGAACCCTGTTTTCAAAGGGTATTTTGACGAGAGACCCTTGAGCTGCGGGCGAATATGCCTGTGGCATGCCGATTGCAATACAACGCACGTATCCCTTACCTGAAACAGACCACGACAGGAATCATTTATGAGTATGCAATCACCCGGCGCGCGCTTCCGGCAGGCGATCCAAGAAGAGTCGCCGCTGCAAGTCATCGGCGCCATCAATGCCAATCACGCCTTGTTAGCTAAGCGAGCGGGTTTTCGCGCTATTTATCTCTCGGGCGGCGGCGTTGCCGCTGGATCGCTCGGTTTGCCCGATTTGGGTATCTCCAACCTCGATGATGTGCTGACCGATGTGCGTCGCATCACCGACGTCTGTGATTTGCCCCTCTTGGTGGATGTCGACACCGGTTTTGGTTCATCGGCATTTAACGTCGCGCGCACGGTGAAGTCGATGATCAAATTCGGCGCAGCCGCCATGCATATCGAAGATCAGGTGGGTGCCAAGCGTTGTGGTCATCGTCCTAACAAGGAAATCGTCAGCAAGCAGGAAATGGTTGATCGCGTCAAAGCGGCAGTTGATGCACGTACGGATGAAAATTTCGTCATCATGGCGCGCACTGATGCGCTCGCTGTCGAAGGTCTTGAGGCAGCGATGGAGCGCGCAGTTGCCTGTGCCGAAGCGGGTGCCGACATGATCTTCCCAGAGGCCATTACCGAACTGGCGATGTACAAACAGTTTGCTGCTGCGGTGAAAGTACCTGTTCTCGCCAACATCACCGAATTCGGTTCCACGCCTTTGTACACCGTCGATGAATTGCGTACTGCGGATGTGGGCATCGTCCTCTATCCGCTGTCAGCATTCCGCGCGATGAACAAAGCAGCAGAAAATGTTTACATGACAGTGCGCCGCGAAGGTACACAAAAGAATGTAGTCGATACCATGCAGACGCGTATGGAACTCTACGACCGTATTGGTTATCACGATTTCGAGCAAAAGCTCGACGCATTATTTGCACAACAAAAATCCAAGTAAATTCAGGAGCATCTTCATGAGCGAACAACAAGCAAGCGGCTTCAAGCCAAAAAAATCAGTCGCCCTTTCTGGCGTCACCGCAGGTAATACGGCGCTGTGCACGGTCGGCAAGACCGGCAATGATTTGCACTACCGTGGCTACGACATTCTCGATGTCGCTGACGCCTGTGAATTCGAAGAGATCGCGCATCTGCTAGTACATGGCAAGCTGCCAACGACTGACGAACTGAATGCGTACAAGCAAAAACTCAAGGCGCTGCGTGGCCTTCCTGCGAACGTGAAAGCCGTGCTGGAATGGCTGCCAGCCTCCTCGCATCCTATGGATGTGATGCGCTCGGGTGTCTCGGCGCTGGGCTGCGTCTTGCCAGAAAAAGAAGATCACAGCACACCTGGCGCTCGTGATATCGCCGATCGCCTGATGGCCTCGCTAGGTTCCATGCTGCTCTACTGGTATCACTACAGTCACAATGGCAGGCGCATTGAAGTAGAAACCGATGATGATTCCATCGGCGGACATTTCTTGCACCTGCTGCATGGCAAGCCGCCATCAGCATTGTGGGAGAAGGCGATGCACACTTCGCTGATTCTGTATGCAGAGCACGAGTTCAATGCATCCACCTTCGCGGGTCGCGTTATCGCCGGCACTGGATCGGATATGTATTCAGCAATCACAGGTGCCATTGGTGCGCTGCGCGGTCCCAAGCATGGTGGCGCCAATGAGGTTGCCTTCGAGATTCAGAAGCGCTATGACAATCCGGATGAAGCAGAAGCCGATATCCGCAAGCGCGTGGAAAACAAGGAAGTGATCATCGGTTTTGGTCATCCCGTTTACACGATTTCCGATCCTCGCAACAAGGTCATCAAAGAAGTTGCGCATCGTCTGTCTAAAGATGCTGGCTCGACCAAAATGTTTGATATCGCTGATCGTCTCGAGTCCGTCATGTGGGAAGCTAAAAAAATGTTTCCCAATCTTGATTGGTTCTCGGCCGTGTCTTATCACATGATGGGTGTGCCTACCGCGATGTTCACGCCTTTGTTTGTTATTTCGCGTACGTCGGGTTGGGCAGCACACATCATCGAACAGCGTATTGATAACAAGATCATTCGCCCGAGTGCTAATTATGTGGGACCGGAAAATCTAAAGTTTGTGCCTATCGCTAAGCGCAAGTAATTTGTTGTAGCGGAAATAAAGACGCTGGACCCCGGCCTGCGCCGGGGTGACAATTTTGAGGCCAACAGTTTTTAAAATGTCATCCCGGCAAAAGCCTAATGCCACGCAGTTAAAAGTCTAATGCCACTAAGTTAAAAGTCTAATGTCACTAAGTTAAGCTGAAAACTCTCGGCGAGTCATTGGAGATTCGAATGTCGCTGTATCTTCCTAGGGGCCAAGGTATGTCTGGCAAGCCAGATCGCCGCTGCAGGTGCAACGTATAAGTTTCTAATTTTCTGGCTCGACCTGCATCAGGATAGCGTTGTAAGAACTGCTGACCTCAAAATTGTCATCCCGGCGAAAGCCGGGATCCAGCGTCTTTCGCAGCAAGGCTCAACCCATCAAAATATCTCTGACAGAAACTCACCTGATCCAACTATGAACACTGCCCACCGCAAATCCCTCCCCGGAACCCAGCTCGACTACTTTGATGCAAGAGCTGCAGTCGAGGCGATTCAACCCGGCGCCTACGACAAGCTGCCGTATACCTCGCGCGTGCTTGCCGAAAACCTCGTGCGCCGCTGCGATCCCGCAACCCTGACCGAATCACTCGGACAGCTAATTGAACGCAAGCGCGAGCGTGACTTTCCCTGGTTTCCGGCGCGCGTGGTGTGTCACGACATTCTGGGTCAGACCGCGCTCGTCGATTTAGCAGGTTTGCGAGATGCGATCGCCGATCAGGGTGGCGATCCTGCGAAAGTTAATCCGGTGGTACCTGTGCAGCTGATTGTTGATCACTCACTGTCCGTAGAGTGCGGTGGTTTTGATCCTCAGGCTTTCGAGAAAAACCGAGCGATTGAAGACCGACGTAATGAAGATCGCTTCGACTTCATCAACTGGACCAAGCACGCATTCAGGAATGTCGATGTGATCCCGCCAGGGAACGGCATAATGCACCAGATCAATCTCGAGCGCATGTCGCCCGTCATACAGTCACAGCGGGGCCTGGCCTTTCCTGATACCTGCGTTGGTACCGACAGCCATACACCCCATATCGATGCGTTGGGCGTCATCGCCATCGGCGTTGGCGGCTTGGAGGCAGAAAACGTCATGCTTGGCCGCGCATCGTGGATGCGTCTGCCCGACATCATTGGTGTCGATTTATCCGGTAAGCCGCAGCCGGGCATTACTGCCACTGACATCGTGCTGGCGCTGACCGAGTTTCTGCGTCAATCCAAAGTGGTCGGTGCTTATCTCGAGTTTTACGGCGTCGGTGCGCGTGCGCTCACACTCGGCGATCGCGCGACCATCTCCAACATGGCGCCGGAATATGGCGCGACTGCTGCGATGTTTTCGATCGACGAGCAGACGATTCAATACCTGAAGCTCACGGGCCGCGCTGATGAACAGGTCGCGCTGGTGGAAACGTATGCAAAAACTGCCGGCCTGTGGGCAGACAGTTTGTCCAACGTTGAATATGAACGTGTACTGACATTTGATTTGTCCTCCGTTGTACGTAACATGGCCGGTCCGTCCAATCCGCATGCACGTGTAGCCACCTCGGATCTTGCGGCGAAAGGTATTGCCAGCGCATGGCAAGATGTCCCAGGCCAGATGCCGGATGGCGCGGTGATCATCGCCGCTATTACCAGCTGCACCAACACCTCCAACCCGCGCAACGTGATCGCTGCTGCGCTGCTCGCGCGCAACGCAAACAAGCTCGGCCTGACCCGCAAGCCCTGGGTGAAATCTTCACTCGCACCCGGATCAAAAGCAGTGACGCTGTATCTGGAAGAAGCCGGTCTGATGGGCGATCTGGAGAAGTTGGGCTTTGGCGTGGTGGCATATGCCTGCACGTCCTGCAATGGTATGTCCGGTGCACTTGATCCGAAGATACAGCAAGAGATTATCGATCGCGATTTATATGCAACCGCAGTCCTCTCGGGCAATCGTAATTTTGATGGCCGCATTCATCCTTATGCAAAGCAGGCCTTCCTTGCATCGCCGCCGTTGGTGGTCGCTTATGCGATCGCAGGCACGATTCGTTTTGACATCGAAAAAGATGTGCTGACCGTAGCAGATGGCAAAGAGATTCGCCTCAAGGATATCTGGCCTACCGATGAAGAAATTGATGCGATCGTCAAATCCAGCGTCAAGCCTCAGCACTTCCGTCAAGTGTATGAGCCCATGTTTGGGATACAGGCCGACAGCGGCACCAAGGTGAATCCCTTGTACGATTGGCGTGCTCAGTCAACTTACATTCGCCGCCCACCCTATTGGGAAGGCGCGCTGGCAGGTGAGCGAACGATGAAAGGCATGCGGCCGCTGGCAGTATTGGGTGACAACATCACCACCGATCACTTGTCACCATCGAATGCAATCATGCTCGACAGCGCAGCCGGTGAGTACCTGGCGAAGATGGGTCTGCCTGAAGAAGATTTCAATTCTTATGCAACGCATCGTGGTGATCATCTCACCGCACAGCGCGCGACCTTTGCGAACCCAACCTTGACGAATGAAATGTGTGTGGTCGACGGCAAGATCAAAAAAGGATCACTCGCGCGCGTTGAGCCCGAAGGCAAGGTCACGCGCATGTGGGAAGCGATTGAAACGTATATGGAGCGCAAGCAGCCACTGATCATCATTGCAGGTGCCGATTACGGTCAGGGCTCATCGCGTGACTGGGCAGCGAAAGGTGTGCGGCTCGCCGGTGTTGAAGCGATTGCTGCCGAAGGATTCGAGCGTATTCATCGCACCAATCTGATTGGTATGGGCGTGATGCCGCTGGAATTCAAACCTGGCGTGAACCGCAAGACGCTCGGCATAGATGGCACCGAAACCTATGATGTGATCGGTGAGCGCAAACCGCGTGCTGATCTGACACTGGTCATTCATCGCAAGAACGGCGAGAAGCTAGAGGTGCCAGTGACGTGTCGACTCGACAGTGATGAAGAGCTATCGATTTATGATGCTGGTGGTGTGCTGCAGCGCTTCGCGCAGGATTTTCTTGCGTCGGCGAAGGCGGCGTAAGACGTCTGAAAGCTGAATGAGAGAGAAAGACACTGGATCCCAGTTTTCGCTGGGAGCGAGTGGGGAATTCGGATCGGATGCGATACGCCCACGCAGCAGTCATCACATGCAGGTGATGACGGTAGCTGGTGAGTCGACCGTAGAATTACCACCGTCATCCCAGCGAAAGCTGGGATCCAGTCTTGAATTCAGTAGTTTAAGTTCTCGAGTAATAATTTTTTCAGGTGCGCAACGAAAGGCACTGGATCCCAGCTTTCGCTGGGATGACCGTTTGGGGGCTGTAGGCCTCGATTCGTCATATCAGTATTAGGCGGAGGGGCAGTTATGCGGCCGGCGGGCTCTCATTTGTCATCCCCATACAAGGCGGAGGAAAGTGACGCGTCAAGCGGCCCTCGATTAGTCATCCCCATACAAGACTGGGAAAAGTGATGCGTCTCACGGCCTTTAATTCGTCATCCCGGCGAAAGCCGGGATCCAGCGGCGTTCGTTGTGAACCACTACACAAGATACAAAGGTAAACCATGTCCCACCCACCACAAATCAAAATCCCCGCCACCTACATGCGCGGCGGCACCAGCAAAGGTGTTTTTTTCCATCTCCAGGACTTGCCCCAGTCAGCACAGACGCCTGGCCCTGCGCGTGACAAACTGCTCTTGCGCGTCATCGGCAGCCCCGATCCCTACGGCAAGCAGATCGATGGCATGGGCGGTGCCACTTCCAGCACCAGCAAGACCGTCATCCTGTCAAAAAGCACAAAGGCAGATCACGATGTCGATTACCTGTTTGGTCAGGTATCCATCGATCAGGCCTTTGTTGATTGGAGCGGCAACTGCGGCAATCTTTCAGCGGCCGTGGGTCCTTTTGCGATCAGTCATGGCCTGATTGATGCATCGCGCGTGCCGCGTGATGGCATTGCTGTCGTGCGCATCTGGCAGGCAAATATCGGCAAGACCATCATTGCGCATGTACCGATGACGAATGGTGCCGTGCAGGAGACGGGTGATTTTGAATTGGATGGCGTGACATTTCCGGCAGCCGAAGTGCAGCTCGAATTCATGGATCCTGCAGCGGATGAAGACGGAGCAGGGGGCGCTATGTTCCCCACCGGTCAGTTGGTCGATGATCTCGATGTGCCGGGTGTGGGCGTGCTCAAGGCCACGATGATCAATGCCGGCATACCGACCGTCTTTGTGAATGCCGACGCCATCGGCTACACGGGTACCGAATTGCAGGACGCGATCAACGGTGACGCTAAAGCGCTAGCGATGTTTGAAACCATACGCGCCCATGGTGCGCTACGGATGGGATTGATCAAATCGCTCGATGAAGCTGCCAATCGTCAGCACACACCCAAGGTCGCTTTCGTTGCTAAGCCAGCGGGTTATCAAGCCTCTAGCGGTAAAAAGGTCGAGGCGGGCAGTATTGATCTGCTGGTGCGTGCGCTGTCCATGGGTAAACTGCATCATGCGATGATGGGAACGGCGGCCGTTGCGATTGGTACTGCCGCTGCCATACCCGGTACGCTGGTGAACACAGCCGCCGGTGGTAGTGCGCGCGAGGCAGTGCGCTTTGGTCATCCCTCCGGAACTTTGCGCGTAGGTGCGCAAGCCACCGAAGTGAATGGTGAGTGGCGTGTCACCAAAGCCATCATGAGTCGCAGTGCGCGTGTGCTGATGGAAGGCTGGGTTTGCATACTCGGTGACGCATTTTGAGTTTTGATAGAGAATCTGAAAAATAAACAGGTGCTGGTTACAAGCGCCACCCAAAGAAGAAATACGTGAGGAGCGCACGATGAACTACGCAGATTTCCATCGGACGTCGATTGAAGATCCGGAGAGCTTCTGGCGCAAGGAAGCTCAGCGCATCGACTGGCATACACCTTTCAGTCAAGTGCTGGATTATTCCCGTCCGCCTTTTGCGAACTGGTTCGTCGGTGGTCAAACAAATCTCTGTCATAACGCCGTTGATCGCTGGGCATCGCGTCAGGGTGAACAGACAGCGCTGATTGCGATCACCACCGAAACACCTGATGGCTCGCCCGCCGAGAAAACCTGGAGCTTCAAAGAGTTGCAGGCCGAAGTCGAGCGCATGGCGGCGATCATGCAGTCGCTGGGTGTGGTCAAGGGTGACACGGTACTGATCTACATGCCTATGATCGTCGAAGCCGTGTTTGCGATGCTCGCCTGTGCGCGCATTGGTGCCATTCACTCCGTGGTCTTTGGCGGTTTTGCATCCAACAGTCTGGCAACGCGCATAGAAGATGCGCAGCCTAAATTGATCGTCTCTGCAGATGCCGGTTCGCGTGGCGGCAAACCCGTGCCCTATAAGCCGCTGCTGGATCAGGCGATTACATTGTCTGCGCATAAACCCGCACACGTGCTGCTGGTCGATCGCAAACGCGTTGCGATGGAGATGGTTGCCGGTCGTGATGTCGACTACGTATCTCTGCGTGAACAACACATGCATGCTCATGTACCAGTGACTTGGCTGGCATCGGAGGATATCTCCTATATCTTGTACACCTCCGGCACCACCGGTCGTCCCAAAGGTGTTCAACGCGATGTCGGTGGCTATGCCGTCGCATTGGCCGCGTCGATGGAATACATTTTTGAAGGTAAGCCGGGCGAAACGTATTTCTCGACCTCTGACATCGGCTGGGTTGTCGGGCACTCCTACATTGTTTATGGGCCGCTGATTGCTGGCATGGCGACGGTACTGTACGAGGGCACACCGCTGCGGCCTGACGCCAGTATCTGGTGGCAGATCGTTGAAAAACATAAGGTCACGCGCATGTTCTCTGCGCCGACCGCAGTTCGTGTACTGAAAAAGCAGCCACCCGAATTGATGAAACAGCATGATGTCTCATCGCTCAAGGCCCTCTATCTTGCGGGAGAGCCGCTGGACGAATCGACCTCCGCGTGGATCGCCGGAGAGCTGGGCGTGAGCATCATCGACAACTACTGGCAGACCGAGACCGGCTGGCCTGTACTGTCAATTGCAAAAGGACTCGAAGACAAGCCCACGCGACTGGGTAGCCCAGGCGTGCCCATGCCAGGATACAAGCTAAAGCTGCTTAATGAAGCGACAGGCGAACTCTGTGGTGACAATGAAAAAGGCGTACTCGTCATCGAAGGTCCGCTGCCGCCGGGCTGCATGCAAACGGTTT
>CAMBJI010000042.1 GCA_945867725.1 Bordetella parapertussis | reverse complement strand
ATGAATGGCCGGCTGACTATCCTCAGGGTGCCCGGGATTTATGCGTCAGATCGGCTGCCCGTTGACCGATTGCGTCAGCAAACCCCGGCGCTGTCGCCGGATGACGATGTCTACACCAACCATATTCACGCGGATGATCTGGCCAGCATCATTGCATTGGCGATGTTCCGCGCAGCGCCGCAGCGGGTTTATCACACGGTCGATGACTCGGATTTGAAGATGGGGGTGTATTTTGATCTGGTGGCGGACCGTTTTGGTTTGCCGCATCCACCACGCTTGCCGCGTGCGCAACTGGCCACGCAGGTATCGCCGATGCTGCTCTCGTTCATGTCCGAGTCTCGCCGACTAAAAAATGAGCGCATGAAAGCCGAGCTGGGCGTGCGCCTGCGCTGGCCGAGGGTTAGTGATCTTCTGGCGAGCCTGCCTGTACCGCTGACTTGATGCCATTCACCCAAGAGCGTGCGGGTAGACGGGTGATATCTCGGATTACAGCAGCACGCTCATAGAGATCCGCAAAATCCAGCGCAGGCAGATTTTTAAAACCGATCGCCACCACATTCCCTTCATGGACTTCGGGCAGAGAAATCACCGCATCGAACGCCGGCAACATAGCCTGCAAATTTTTACGATAGCTCGGATGGTCGCCAAACAAATTGATCGTCGCAATGCCATGACGACTGAGACAGGCAGCACAGGCGCGGTAAAACGCTGGTGAATCCAGTACCGGTCCGCGCGCCGTGGCGTCATATAAATCGACCTGCAGCACATCAATACGGCCATGATTGGCTCTATCATTCACGAATTCATCCGCATCCATCGCCAGCACTGACAGCCTGTCATCTTCAGGTGGCAACTTGAACATCGACTGGCAGACGCCTATCACGGACGGATTGAGTTCCACCGCAGTTACGCGCGAAGACAGGTAATTGCGGTAACAAAATTTGGTCAGTGCGGCAGTCCCCAGCCCCAGCTGCACGATATGCGCAGGCTGATCAATGAAGAGCATCCAGGCCATCATCTGCTGTGCATACTCGAGCTCTATCCAGTCCGGCTTGCGCAGGCGCATCGCGCCCTGAATCCACTCTGTGCCGAAATGCAAATACCGCACGCCATCGCTTTCTGAGAGCGTGACCGGCGCGAATTTAGGTCGGCGGCCGCTGCGGGCGGTGGCCTCTGAGGCCGTAGGTTTTGGTGGCTTGCGGGGCATGAGCACGAAATCAAGTTAATCAGTTAACCATTGAAGGCACGCCACTGTACTAGTTTTTGCATGAAGGACCGCTAACCATCAAACCGTATTACCAGCACAAGACCTCTCAGCAGGGGCAAGGGTGCAGAAGGCATCAGCCCATTGTAAAGAGGTCACGCCACCCGCGCACGGTAGAATCGCCGTCATTAACAAAAACAAGAGGAGACAGATCATGAGCCAACCCATCATGCTGGTGACGGGCGGCAGCCGCGGTATCGGCGCTGCGACAGCCATCATCGGTGCCGCGCGCGGTTATCGCGTTGCCCTAACTTATCAGAGTCAGTCTGCCGCCGCCGATGCGGTGGTGCAGACCATACGTGAAGCAGGCGGTACAGCGATCGCGATGCAGGCTGATGTCGGTGTCGAGGCCGATGTGCTGAAGGTCTTCAAGACCATTGATGAGCATTGGGGCAAGCTGGACGTGCTGGTCAACAATGCTGGCATGCTTGAAAAACAGATGCGTCTGGATCAGATGGATGTAGCGCGCTGGCAGCGCGTGCTGAATGCGAATGTCATCGGCAGTTTTTTATGTGCACGCGAAGCCGTGCTGCGCATGTCGACGCGTCATGGTGGCAAGGGCGGCAGCATCGTGAATCTGTCTTCAGCGGCAGCGCGTCTCGGCTCGCCGAATGAGTTCATCGACTATGCCGCCTCCAAAGGCGCGGTGGATACCATGACCTTTGGCCTCGCCAAAGAGGTCGCTACTGAAGGCATCCGCGTCAATGCGGTACGGCCCGGTCTGATTTACACCGACATTCACACCAGCGCCGGCGAACCGGGACGCGTCGAACGCGCCAAGGATGCGGTACCCATGAAACGTGGTGGCACAGCGGAAGAGGTGGCTGAGGCCGTGTTGTGGTTGGCGTCAGAACAATCGTCGTATGTAACCGGTACGCTGGTTGATGTGACCGGTGGGCGGTAGTTCCCGCCCCACTGAATCGCCAGCATACTAACTGCAAAATAGGAGCCGCGTACCGAACGGAACGCTCGATGCCATGGCCTAGTACAGGTTCTACACACACGCTGTTGCAATACCTGAAAATTTTGTACTATCCGCATTAAAAAAAGGAACTAAATCCCGGACTCTAGGCACGTAAGTCTTGCCGTCTGATGGTTGCGACTAGGTGGGCGGCACCCCTTAATTGAACGCGCCCAAAGAGAGACCGTCATGTCAAACCGCATACCTTCCACACCACGCCGTCAATCGCAATCCGAGACGGATACGGAAAAGAGCAGCCTGGTCAGCTCACCCTCAGCCAGCGAAAAAAGCAGCGCTTCAGAGGATGGTTCAAAAAAGTCAGCTAAAACGCCTGTGATGAAGACGCATCAAACCAGCGATGCGGCGTCGACAACGCCAGCCACCCACAACACCAACAGCGGCGCACCGCCCCAGACCGGGATGACATCGTCACCACCCAATGTAAAAAACAGGCCGACCATAGAGGAAAGAAAAGCGCGATATCGTGAGAATCGCAATTTGCTGGATCACCCACGCGACATTGTCACAAAAAGAGAAAAAACAGTAAAGCAAGGTGGTGCAGCAGACATACAGCAAGCGCCCAAGCCCGATGGTCGATGGGATAAGTTTACAAAAGCGGTGACAGCGGAAGGTGATCTCACGCTGCGGGAGCTCAGTGAAAATGATATGAGCGAACTTGGTGCCTGGTTGCAGACCTCGCCCGCTGCTTTGCGCCGGCTGGGGATCTTTAATTGTGACGTTGGCGATGCTGGTGCAGCAGCGCTTGCGGATGCCCTGCAAGTCAATACAACGCTCACTTCGCTTCACTTTTACTACAATAAGATTGGTTCTGATGGCGCAGTGGCGCTGGCAGGAGCCCTGAAAGTGAATAAAACACTTACTACGTTTGCATTTGAATTAAATTTTATTGGCGATGCTGGTGGAGTAGCATTGGCGGATGCCCTGCAGTTCAATACAGCGCTCAAAAGGCTTCGCCTTCACGGTAATGGGATCGAAGATGCTGGTATGGCAGCGATTGCAAATAGCTTACGAGGCAATACGACGCTAACCAGCCTTTCTACTGACGGCAATCAGTTCGGAATTGAAAGTGCAGCAGCGCTGGCAGATGTATTGAAAAATAATATAACGCTCGACACGCTTTATCTTGCTTCCATTAATATTATCGCTGACGAAGTAATAGCAATTGCGGATGCTTTGAAATTCAATGAAACGCTCACCACGTTTCATATTTCCGGTGAATTTTTTTTTGGAGACAATGATGCAAAAGCATTTGCAGATGTTTTGAAATTCAATAAAACGCTCGTTAATCTTGCTCTTGAAAATAATCAGCTTACCGATGAAACTGTATTTGTGCTGGCGGATGCATTAAAAGAGAATACAACGCTCGCAACACTTAATCTTAGCCAAAATAATTTCGGCGATGAAGCCGCAGTAATGCTGTCGGATGCTTTAAAAATTAATTCGACGCTTGGCGAGCTTAACATTGAACATACCAAAATTAGCGCCGCCGGAGCGCTAGCACTGGTCGAAGCGCTTGATAAAAATAAAACTCTCACTACGATCAAAAGGAATTTCACTTTTGTTGGCCGTGGAGATATCGATAGAAAACTCAATGAGCAGTTACAGAGAAATAGAGACCTCAAATTAAAGCTTTACGCTGAAGCAAGTCTTGACCTGATTTTTAAGCACAGCCCTGTTCTTCGTGAAGTGGGTATGCCTACAGAATTAATAACTGTATTAGCGCCGCAGTTATCGACCGAGGTTCTGTCGGTTTTCGAGCAAGAATGGAGAGATGCTTTTCGTGCGCCACCCCCGCCAGTCATAACCACGACGACCAACGCGACCGTCACAACGACCACTACCACGACAACAGACTCCACTATTCTGCCCACGCCGACCACTTCACCCGCAGCGACCGCCACAAGTCCAGCTTCGGCACCACCAGTCAGTACTCAGCCAACCGCCACCGCAGCCGATATCAACGCGCTGCTGGCTGATCCCAATCCGGTCGTCGCTTTATCGCGTTGGATAGACGGACATGCAAATCCGGCTGTCGCGCTCAACTGGGTTGACCCTTCCAATGGTTATACCTTGCTGCACTACGCAGTAGCTGCGCAACAAGGCGCTGTTGTGCGTAGCCTATTGGCGCGCCCCATTGACCGTGCAAGAGCCGATCAAAACAACCAGACAGCAGCGCAACTGGCGCAACAGCGGGCGGACTCAAGCTCTAGTTCGGCGGTGGCAGCTATTGCAGCGTTATTTAAGTAAGTGGAAGGTAATCTGATTTTTCTACAACTGGCATTGGGAAGAGTGAGGGGTACGCTGATTGATGTGACAGTTGGGCGGTAGTTTCTGCCCAACTGAATCGCCAGCATACTAATTGCAAAATAGGGGCCGCGTATCGGACGGAATGTTCGATGCCATGGCCTGGTACAGGTTCTACACACACGCTGTTGTAATACCTGAAAAATTTTGTACTATCAGCACGAAAAAAAGGAACTAAATCCCAGGCTCTAGGCACGTAAGTCTTGCCGTCTGATGGTTGAGACTATGTGGGCGGCGCCCCTTAATTGAACGCGCCCAAAGAGAGACCGTCATGTCAAAACCCATATCCTCCACGCCACGCCGTAACTCTCAATCCGAGACGGATTCAGAAAAGAGCAGCCTGGTCAGTTCACCCTCAGCCAGCGAAAAAAGCAGCGCTTCAGAGGATGGTTCAAAAAAGTCAGCTAAAACGCCTGTGATGAAGACGCATCAAACCAGCGATGCGGCGTCGACAACGCCAGCCACCCACAACACCAACAGCGGCGCACCGCTCCAGACCACGATGACATCGTCAACACCGACCGTTAAAAACAGGCAGACCGGAGATCAAAAAAGAGCACGATACGTTCAGACTCACACCTTGGACATCTACAAACGCAAAACCAAAATAACAAAAATAAACACCACTAAGCAAAGCGGTGCAGCAGACATTCAGCAAGCCCCCAAGCAAGACAATCGGCGGGCCCCGTCTGCACAAGCGATCGACCCGAACCATCATAGTATTGTGAGGGCTCCCCAGGGAAGCGACACGAGCGAGCCTGTTATGGCAAGTCACAATATGGGCGATGCCTATGCGTTAGATATGGCTAATTTCTTGCAAGGCGAGACTGAGCTTGCGCTTGACTTCAATGATGCGATCGGCGCAGAGGGCGCAGTAGCACTTGCGAAAGCATTGAAAGGCAATACAACCCTCAAGACACTTGATCTTGGTGGCAATGCGATCGACGCAGAGGGCGCAGTAGCGCTTGCGGAAGCATTGAAAGGCAATACAATCCTCACGACGCTTCATCTTAATGAAAATGCGATCGGCGAAGAGGGCGCAGTAGCGCTTGCGAATGCTCTGAAATTCAATACAAACCTCAGGACGCTGTATCTTATAAGCTGTTCTCTCGATACAGGCGATGCAGCATTACTTGCGGATGCTCTGAGAGCTAATACAACACTTACTAGTCTTAATCTTTCGTTAAATTCACAGGTTGATTGGGAGATCCGGGAAGAAATTGAAGAATTGTTGGAAAAAAATAGGCAACGCAAAGAGAATCTCCCCTATGCTAAGGCGAGTCTTGACCTTCTTGTGCGGCACAGTCCTGTGCTTAAAAATATGGGCTTTCCTACCGATGTAATACCTGTATTAGCGCAGCAGTTATCCAATGAGGTTCTGGCAGTTTTTGGGCAAGAGTGGCAAGAGGTGTTTAGAGCGCCTGCCCCGCCAGTCATAACCACAACCACCAACGCGACCATCACAACGACCACCACCACAACGACTGATTCGACCATCCCAACTACGCTGATCAGTTCACCCGCAGCGACCGCCACAAGTCCAGCTTCGGCACCACCAGTCAGTACTCAGCCAACCGCCACCGCTGCCGATATCAACGCGCTGCTGGCTGATGCCAATCCGGTTGCCGCTTTATCGCGTTGGATAGACGGACATGCGAATCCGACCGCCGCGCTCAACTGGGTTGACCCTTCCAATGGTTATACCTTGCTGCACTACGCGGTGGCAGCGCAAGAAGGTGGTGTTGTGCGAAGCCTATTGGCGCGCCCCATTGACCGTACAAGAGCCGATCAGAACAACCAGACAGCAGCGCAACTGGCGCAACAGCGTGCGGAGTCAAGCTCTAGTTCGGCGGTGGCGGCTATTGCAGCGTTGTTTAAGTAAGTGAAAGGTAATCTGACTTTTCCGCAACCCACATTGTTAAGAGGGGCGATGAAAAAATCACAGCTTGGTTGAGGTCATTTGCTGGGGCCTTGGCAGGTTCTATTGCTGCGCTGCCCGGTAGGATCTGATCAAAGCTTGTCCAGCCCCGCCCGCTTCTGTATTTCAGCGAGCGCTTCACGGCGTTCGCTGTAGCGGTCCACAAGATAGTCTGATACGTCACGTGTCATGAGCGTGAATTTCATCAGCTCTTCCATTACATCCACCAATCGATCGTAGTAGCTGGAGGGTTTCATGCGGCCTGCCTCATCGAATTCCTTGTAAGCCATCGCCACCGACGACTGATTTGGAATCGTGATCATGCGCATCCAGCGGCCCAATACACGCATCTGGTTGACCGCATTGAAGGACTGCGACCCACCACAGACCTGCATCACCGCCAGCGTCTTGCCTTGTGTGGGTCGTATCGCGCCCAAGGCCAGTGGTATCCAGTCGATCTGCGATTTCATGATGCCGGTCATCGCGCCATGACGTTCGGGTGATGACCAGACCATGCCCTCGGCCCAAGTGCAGAGCTCTCGCAGCTCGGCGACTTTGGGATGCGACTCGGGCGCGTCATCCGGCAGTGGCAATCCTGAAGGATTGAACATCCTGGTTTCTGCGCCCATGGCCTGTAACAGTCGTGCAGCTTCTTCGGCCATCAGCCGGCTGAACGATCGCTCGCGCAGTGAGCCGTACAACAGCAGAATGCGCGGCGCATGGGTGGATCGCTGTGCCGGAAACAATTTTGTCGTATCCGGAATTTGGAAACATTCGTTATCCAGTTGGGGCAGGTCGTTATTCATCAAACTATTTTTATTTTAGTGACATGCCCAGCAGCATATCGTTGAGTTTTTTTACAAACCCGGCCGGGTCTACCAACTGTCCGCCTTCGGCCAACATTGCCTGATCAAACAGGATGCTGCTCCAGTCGTCGAACTTGGTTTCCTCATACTTGAGTCGCTGCACCAGCGGGTGATGGGGATTGATCTCCAGCACAGGCTTGGTGTCTGGCGCGCTCTGGCCGGACGCTTTCAGCATCCGCAAGAGATTACCAGAGAGTTCATGTTCGTCTGCCACGAGGCAGGCCGGTGAATCAGTCAGACGGAAGGTCACGCGCACATCTTTGGCTTTGTCGGCGAGTGCGGTTTTCATTTTGCCGATGAGTTCTTTGAAGTCGGTTTCGGTTTCTTCTTTCTGTTTTTTCTCGGCCTCGTCTTCGAGCTTGCCAAGATCGAGATCGCCCTTGGCGACCGACACCAGGGTCTTGCCATCGAATTCGGTCAGGAAGGACAGCATCCATTCATCCACACGGTCCGTCAGCAAAAGAACCTCCACGCCTTTCTTGCGGAAGATTTCCAGATGTGGACTGTTTTTCGCCGCAGTCCAGCTGTCTGCAGTGACGTAATAAATCTTGTCCTGACCTTCTTTCATTCGCGCGACGTAGTCGGCGAAGGCGACGTTTTGGATATCTGTGTCGTTATGTGTGCTGGCAAAGCGCAGCAGCTTGGCAATGCGATCCTTGTTGGTCGCGTCTTCGCCGGCGCCTTCTTTGAGCACCTGACCGAATTCTTTCCAGAAGCTTGCGTACTTGTCTTTTTTTTCCTGCTCGTCAGCGTTGGCGAGTTCTTCCAGCATGCCGAGTACGCGCTTGGTGGAGCCTTCGCGAATGACTTTGACGTCGCGTGACTCTTGCAGGATTTCGCGCGAGACATTCAGTGGTAGATCGTTGGAGTCGATCACGCCTTTCACAAAACGCAGATACACCGGCATCAGCTGCTCGGCATCATCCATGATGAACACGCGCTTTACATACAACTTGATACCGCCGCGCTTGTTACGGTCCCACAGATCAAACGGTGCATGGGTGGGAATGTAGAGAAGCTGCGTGTATTCGCTGCGGCCTTCAACGCGGTTGTGTGTCCAGGTGAGGGGTTCCTGATAATCATGCGAGACGTGTTTGTAGAATTCGGTGTACTGCTCGTCGGTGATATCGGATTTGCTGCGCGCCCAGAGTGCGCTGGCCTGATTGACGGTCTCGAGTTCATCGCGGACGACCATTTCTTTTTTCTCTTCATCCCATTCTTCTTTTTGCATACGAATGGGGAGTGCGATGTGATCAGAATATTTACGGATCACCGAGCGCAGCTGCCAGGCGGACAGGAATTCATCTTCGCCTTCACGCAGATGCAGGGTGATACGTGTACCACGTTTTTCTTGGGCGATGGTTTCGACGGTGAATTCACCTTCACCTGCAGATTCCCAGCGCACGCCCTGATCAGCAGGCAGGCCGGCGCGGCGGGATTCGACGGTGATCTTGTCGGCGATGATGAAGCCGGAATAAAAACCAACGCCAAACTGACCGATCAATGCCGCGTCTTTTTGCTGATCACCGGAGAGTCGCGAGAAAAATTCTTTGGTACCGGATTTGGCAATCGTGCCCAGATGGTCGATTGCTTCCTGCTGTGACAGACCGATGCCATTGTCGGTAATCGTGATCGTGCGCGCTGTTTTGTCGAAGGCGACATCAATGCCTAGCTCGCTGTCGCTCTCGAAGAGCGCTGCATCGTTGATCGCTTCGAAGCGCAGCTTGTCGGCGGCATCGGAGGCGTTCGAGATCAGCTCGCGCAGGAAAATTTCTTTGTTTGAATACAGCGAGTGAATCATCAGCTGCAGCAGCTGTTTGACTTCGGCTTGAAAGCCTAGAACTTGCTTGTCGGGTGCGCCCATGGTGTCCTCTGTTAACAAAATTGGCATGAAAATTACGTCAGTGCACGTGATTTTGGGGCGGCAAGCGGAATTTCAAGTCTGTCGCGAATTCGCCATCGTCTTTTTTTGTGGTTGATCGGGGCGGACGCTGACTCTACAATCCCGCCCACTGTCTGCCCTGTTAATTACCCTTTTTTTACCCCTTAAGTCACTCTTTCAGCCACCCTTCCATTCACCCTTTTATTCGCCCAAAGCCAAGGAATCCCATGACCATTGCCTCCCGTCTTACCGCCCTCGGTATCACCCTCCCACCCGTCGCCGCGCCGGCTGCCGCCTATGTGATGTACGTCCGGACGGGCAATACCTTGTTCATTTCTGGTCATATTGCTAAAAAAGACGGCAAGCCCTGGGTCGGTCAGCTCGGGCGCGACATGAGTACTGAGCAGGGCAAAGAAGCCGCTCGCGCCGTGGCCGTGGATCTGATGGCAACCCTCAATGCTGCTTGCGACGGTGATTTGTCGCGGGTGACGCGTATCGTCAAGCTGGTCAGTCTGGTGAATTCAACGGCGGATTTCACTGAACATCATCTGGTGACTAATGGCGCATCGGAATTGCTGGGCGAAGTATTCGGTGACGTAGGCAAGCATGCCCGCTCTGCGTTTGGCGTCGCGCAGCTGCCCTTGGGTGCCTGCGTAGAGATTGAAATGGTGGCCGAGATCGCTTGATTGGCTGGAAGCGTTTCAGTTTTTTAAAATCAGGTGTCGGCCAGTGCGCTGTGGGCTGCAAAGCGGTGACTGAATTCATCGCGCACCGCATGCACGGTCACCTGTTCTTGTTGCAGGGTCGCGGTCACATGCTGATCCGAGGCGGATAGGGTTCGCTGGTAAATATGACTGCAGAGGGTATAGGCTGTTTCGCCTAGCCAGGCATCACCAAGCAAGGCTTGCGGCAGCTGCGGGTCATGCAACTGCACGCGCCGGTAGGCATGAATTAGGAGTGTGCGTATGACAAAGGCATGTTCGGGATCGATCTCTGCGGGCTGATTTTGCAAGGCCAGCAATGGGTCGAATCGCCGGATGAATTGTCCGTAGGATTTACTGATCGCCTTCAGTGGCCAGAGTTGATGGGCGAGCGTTGTCAGCGGCAGGGCGCCCACCACAGTTTGGTCGGCCGCCGACAGCAAGACCACTTTGTTTCGAGTGCCGGTGCGGCTCAAAGTTTCAGTCAATGCCTCGGCTTTGTCGCCGGGGTAAGCGAACACGCCGCTGCCAAGTAGCGCGAAGCCTTCCCATAGCAATTCTTTTTTCAGCGCATTTTTTTGCGTGGCACTGAGCTGATCCGACAGCATCATCAGCAAGCTCCACTGACCATCCCAATCCCGTGAAGGCGACGCATAGACCCGTTGATGCGCACGCAGAAATCGTTTTTCGCCTTGCGCGCTAAGCCGGTATTGGCTGCGGCGACCGCTGCGACTCGCTTCCAGCCAGCCTTCCTCGACCAAGCGAAACACGCTGGTGCGTACCGCGCGCTCGCTGATGCCGAATGGCGCCAGCAGCGAGATCAGGCTGCCCAGCCACACCGCACCACCGCGTGGGGCGAGCGCGTCGCCAAACACGGTCATCACCAAGGACTTGGCACGGGGCGGATCCTGTCGCAACTGGCGGGTAATCCAGGGTCGGCTGAGCGGGGCGGTCATGGAGGGTGATTTCA
>CAMBJI010000041.1 GCA_945867725.1 Bordetella parapertussis | reverse complement strand
CTCACACTATCTATTGACAGCAAAATTCAATACATCGCATTTACCCATCTGAAACAGGCCGTCGAAGAAAATAAGGCTAAGGCGGGTGCGATTGTGGTGCTTGATGTGCAGACGGGCGAAGTGCTGGCGCTGGCGAATATGCCAACGTTCAATCCGAACGAGCGTGAAGGCCGTAACGTCAATTACATCCGTAACCGCGTCTTCACTGATACCTACGAGCCAGGCTCTACGCTCAAGCCGTTCACCGTCGCACTCGGTATGGACAAGGGGTTCATCACGCCCGACACCGTGCTCGATACTCCGAAAAAACTGATCTTCGGTAGTAAGACCATCGGTGATTCTCACGGCCATGCAGCGACCATGTCGGTTGCACAAATCATTCAGGAGTCTTCCAACGTCGGTACCGTGCGCGTGGCGCAAAAGCTGCAGGCGCGTCAGATGTGGGATATGTTCACCGCCGTCGGCTACGGTCAGGCATTGCCGCGCTCCTTTTTCCCCGGCGCGGTCGCTGGTCGTCTGAAACCCTACAAGACCTGGCAGCCGGTCGAGCAAGCCACGATGAGCTACGGTCACGGCGTCTCGGTCTCGCTGATTCAGGTCGCGCGCTCGTACATGATTTTTGCGCGTAATGGAGAAATCATTCCGTTGTCGTTCCAAAAAGTTACGCAACCACCTCAGCCACAGCGCGTCATCACGGAAAAAACAGCGGTACAAATGCGCGAGATGATGGAGCGTGTTGTTGGCCCTGGCGGCACGGCGCCTTATGCGCAAGTGCGCGGCTACCGCGTCGCTGGTAAAACCGGCACTGCGCACAAAGTCGAAGCAGGTCGTTATGTGAACAAATACGTGGCGTCATTTGTTGGTCTTTCACCGGCATCCAATCCACGCATCATCATTGCGGTGATGATTGATGAGCCTACCGGTGGCAAGCATTTCGGTGGTCAGGTCGCCGCACCGGTGTTTGCGAACGTTGCATCTGGCACGCTGCGCTCACTCAATGTCGCCCCCGATACCTCGGTAGCCAACGTCATCCTGCCGGCCGCGCCGGTGGCGGAAAGCATGTGATGGCCGCCGCCATGATCACCACAGCCGACATCCATCAGTGGTTGCGTGACACTGTGCCCGGCGCTCAGCTCACCACGGATTCGCGACGGGTGCGTGCCGGGGATGTATTTCTTGCGTTTCCCGGCGAGGCTGGTGATGGCCGCAACTATATTGTGCAAGCCATTGAAGCCGGCGCACGCGCGATCCTCTTTGATGATGCCGGTGATTTTCAGTGGGACGATAGCGTGATGCTGCCGCATTTGCCCGTGCATGATCTGGCCAAGACAGCCGGTCGTATAGCGCATGAGTGGTACGGTCAACCCGATCGGAATATGTTGTGCATCGCTGTGACAGGCACCAACGGCAAAACATCTTGCACGCAGTGGCTTGGCCAGGCCTTGTCCCTGCAGCGCATGACTACCGCAGTGGTTGGTACGTTGGGTATAGGTCAGTGGCGCAACGGTACGACTGGACTTTTCAATGCAACCGGCTTCACCACACCCGATGCTGTGCAATTGCATCGTGAGCTGGCTGAACAAAAAAAGCAGGGTGCGGCTGCGCTAGCCATCGAAGCATCGTCTATTGGTCTGGTGCAGCGACGCATGCATGAGCTGCATGTCGATGTAGCAGTACTGACCAATTTCAGTCGCGATCATCTGGATTTCCACGGCACCATGGAGGCCTACGAAGCCGCCAAAACGCGGCTCTTTGACTGGCCCGGTCTTAAACACGCGGTGGTTAATCTTGATGATGCAATGGGCCAGCGTTTGCTAGCGTATGTTCGAAAAAATCATCCCGCACTTGTCGTGACTGGCTACAGCATCGAGCCCGATCATCTACCAAAGACAATTCAGGACGTTAGTCTATTGAGCGCCACGGACATCCGTGTGAATCAGCAAGGTACAAGTTTCATGCTGCATTCGCCTTCGGGTCAGGGTGTGGTTCGAACGCAGCTTATCGGTCGATTCAATGTCAGCAATGTACTCGCCATTGCTGGCGTGATGTTCAGTCAAGGTATGTCATGGCAGAACGTCGTATCGGCACTGGAGTCGCTGGTCGCTGTACCTGGTCGCATGCAGCAGCAGGGCGGCGTGGATGCGCCATTGGCGGTGATTGATTATGCCCACACACCGGATGCGCTTGAGAAGGCATTAGAGACATTGCGTCCCGTCGCTCAGGCGCGGCAGGGCGAGTTGTGGTGTGTGTTTGGATGTGGCGGTGATCGCGATGCGGGCAAGCGCGCACCGATGGGCGCAGCAGCCTTGCTGGCTGATCACCTGATCGTCACCAGTGATAACCCACGCAGCGAAGATCCTGCTGACATCATTGCGCAGATCGTCGTAGGTGCTGAACCTGCCGGTACGAAACTGCAAATCATTGAAGATCGCGCCACCGCGATCCTTCATGCCATTCGTCATGCCGGAAAAAATGATGTGGTGTTGGTGGCAGGTAAAGGTCACGAAGATTATCAGGAAGTCAAAGGCCGTCGCCTCGCGTTTCGCGATGCCGATCATGCCGCGTTGGCGCTTGCCACGCGTGCTACTCGTAACGGAGGTCACTGATGCAAGCAAGCCTTGCTGATCTGTTGCCTTCGATTGCCGGTGCGCGCATGACAGCACCCGCACAATTCACAGGCGTTTCGACTAATAGTCAGACTGTCTCTGCCGGTAATCTGTTCGTGGCATTGCGGGGCGAACGTTTCGATGCCCATGATTTTTTATCGCAAGTTGCTACTCGTGGTGCTGCGGCGGTCGTGGCCGAGCGTGTGCCGGATGATTTTTCGTTGCCCGCGCTAATCGTGCCCGATACCCGTCACGCACTCGGACAGATCGCGCAAGTCTGGCGTCGGCGTTTCGCGATACCTGTGGTGGGCGTCACGGGCAGCAATGGCAAGACGACGGTGAAGGAAATGATCGCGTCGATTTTTGCAGCGGCGTATGGACAGGATAATTACTTGTCGACCCGCGGTAATTTGAATAATGAAATCGGCGTGCCACTCACTCTGTTTCGACTTGAAGCACAACATCGTGCTGCCGTGATCGAAATGGGTATGAATCATCCCGGTGAAATCGCGCGTCTGACCGAGATTGCCGAACCCACCGTTGGCTTGGTCAACAACGCGCAGCGCGAGCATCAAGAATTCATGGCCAGCGTTGCTGCTGTCGCCGAAGAAAATGGTGCCGTGATTCGCGGACTGGGTGACGCAGGTTCTGCGATCTTCCCCGGTGATGAGGAATACACATCGCTTTGGCAGGGCTATGCCGGCACGCGCACGGTGCACACCTTTGGTCTGAGTGCTTCATGCGACATCAGCGCGCAATGGCAGGTGGAAGATTTCGGCAGCCTGATCACCATCAGCACACCGGATATGCAATTCAAGGTTCAGTTGTCTGCTGCCGGTGTGCATAACGTACGCAATGCGCTCGCTGCCTGTGCGGCTGCGATGTCAGTCGGTATTGATGCTGACCATATCGCGCGCGGTCTCGAGAGTTTCGCACCGGTTGCCGGAAGATTGCAGCGCAAGACAGCGGCCAACGGTTCCTTGGTGATTGATGACACCTACAACGCCAATCCCGACTCCGTGCGTGCCGCGATTGATGTACTGGCCGCCGCGCCCGCACCCCGCACGCTGGTGTTGGGTGACATGGGTGAAGTTGGCAGCGAAGGCATTGCATTTCACGAAGAGATCGGTGCTTATGCGCAGTCGCATCACATCGATCGCCTGTTTACCCTCGGCATACTGGCACGTCACGCGACACAAGCGTTCGGTCAGGGTGCCGTGCATTTTGACGACATGGACAAACTCACCGCAGAGATCACCGGCGTACCCGCCGGTGCCAGCATACTGGTCAAGGGCTCGCGTTTCATGCAAATGGAACGTGTAGTCAGTCATCTGACCGGACAAAACGTGGGAGGCCACTGACATGCTGCTCTGGCTCGCCCAACATTTTCAGGATCAGATCGGCGCACTGCGGGTCTTCAACTTCATTACCTTCCGCGCGGTGTTTGCGACGCTGACGGCTTTGCTGATCGGCCTCATCGCTGGTCCGGCCGTCATTCGTATGCTCACGACGCTCAAGGTCGGTCAGGCAGTGCGTACCGATGGTCCGCAAACGCATCTAATTAAATCCGGTACACCCACCATGGGTGGCGCGTTGATCTTGATTGGTATTGCTGTTTCCACTTTGTTGTGGGGTGATTTGAGTAATCGTTTCATTTGGCCCGTATTGATCGTTACGCTAGGTTTTGGTGTCATTGGTTGGGTTGATGACTACCGCAAGGTTGTTTTCAAAGATCCCAATGGCATGGCCTCGCGCGAGAAATATTTGTGGCAGTCGGTGATTGGATTGCTTGCGGCGTTCTATCTCGCGTTCTCGGTGTCGGGTCCCACTAATCTCAAAGTCTGGGCTTTGTTTACCGAGTGGGTGCAATCCGGCTTCGCAATGGAATTGCCTCCCAAGACGGATTTGATTGTGCCGTTCTTCAAAACTATTACTTATCCGCTCGGTGTTTGGGGCTTTATTGCGCTCACCTATTTTGTGATTGTCGGCACCAGTAACGCGGTGAATCTCACCGATGGTCTGGATGGTCTGGCCATCATGCCCACGGTGATGGTGGGTTCGGGATTGGGATTATTTGCGTATCTCACAGGCAGCGCGACGTATTCGAAATATCTTCTGATTCCGCATATACCGGGTGCCGGCGAGTTACTGATTTTTTGCGGTGCGATGGCCGGTGCTGGCCTGGCGTTTTTGTGGTTTAACGCCTACCCCGCGCAGGTCTTCATGGGTGATGTTGGCGCACTAGCACTCGGTGGTGCCTTGGGCACGATTGCCGTCATTGTTCGGCAGGAGATCGTGCTCTTCATCATGGGCGGTGTGTTTGTCGTTGAAACTTTATCGGTGATGCTACAGGTGGCTTATTTCAAATACACCAAGATGCGCACCGGGGTTGGGAAACGCGTACTGCTGATGGCACCTCTGCATCATCACTTCGAACAAAAAGGCTGGAAAGAAACGCAGGTCGTCGTGCGTTTCTGGATCATCACGATGATGCTGGTACTGGTCGGGTTATCGAGCTTGAAGTTGCGATAAACAATATGGACTATCAGAACAAACAGGTATTGGTGCTTGGACTCGGTGAATCCGGTCTGGCGATGGCGCTCTGGCTTGCGCAGGCCGGTGCACGTTTGCGCGTAGCCGATACGCGTCCTGGTCCTGAACGTTTGTCTTCACTCAAAGAAGCTTGTCCGCAGGTGGAATTTATCGGCGGTGAATTTAATGCCGCCTTGCTTGAGGGCGTGGATCTGGTAGCTGTCAGTCCAGGTCTGTCGCCAAACAATGAGCTCGCCGCAGTCTTGCCCGTAGCACAGGAAAAGAATATTCCAGTCTGGGGTGAAATCGAACTCTTCGCGCAAGCCCTCGCTGCATTGAAGGCCGAGCGTGATTACGAGCCCAAGATCATCGCTATCACCGGCACCAACGGCAAAACTACGGTGACTAGTCTCACCGGGCAGTTGTGCCGTGCTGCAGGTTTGTCTGTAAAAGTCGCTGGAAACATTAGTCCGGCTGCGCTGGATGTATTGCGCGATGCGATTGCAAACGACGAACTGCCGCAGTGCTGGGTACTGGAGTTGTCCAGCTTTCAGTTGTTCACCACATTCAGCCTTAATGCGGATGCGGCAACCGTACTCAATATCACGCAAGATCATCTCGACTGGCATGGCGACATGAATGCCTATGCTGATGCCAAAGCTCGTATCTTCGGCCCTGATACTGTTCGTGTACTTAATCGCAATGATGTGCGTAGCATCAAGATGGTTAGCCCGAAAGCTCATTGCGTCAGTTTTGGTACCGATCTTCCGGCAGAGGCTGACAGTTTAGGTTTGTCGACTGAGCACGGCATGCAATGGCTGATGCTGGCGGTCAGCACCGAAGAAGGTGAAAAGAAAAAGCGTGGCAAGGCCGCAGTCGAGACCGAGTTGTTCATGAACCGGCTCATGCCTGCCGATGCACTAAAAATTCGCGGTCAGCACAATGCGACCAATGTGTTGGCGGCACTTGCACTCTGCCGCGCCATTGGATTGTCACTGGCCCCCTTGCTGCATGCGGCGCGTCAGTATCGCGGCGAGCCACATCGCGTTGAGCTGATTGCCACGGTTGGCGGTGTTGATTATGTCGATGACAGCAAAGGCACGAATGTGGGTGCGACTGTCGCTGCGATCGAAGGCTTGGCACAAAGCGAAAGTCCTCATCTGATTCTTGTGGCAGGCGGTGATGGCAAAGGTCAGGATTTCGCGCCGCTGGCAGCTGCAGTAAAACACCATGTGCGCGCAGTGATGCTGATTGGCCGTGACGGTCCCGCCATTCGCGCAGCACTGGCTGATACTGGGGTCACACTCACGGATTGCTGGACGCTGGAGCAGGCCGTGCAACGTGCCGCAGAAATCGCAAGCGAAGGCGACACCGTTTTGTTATCTCCCGCATGCGCAAGCTTCGACATGTTTAAAGACTATGCGCATCGCGCGCAGGTGTTTGCAGACGCGGTCCATGAATTGGCTGCCAGCCGCGGTGAGGTGCTGGCATGAAGATGACACTGCCATTTTTCGGTGATAGTGAGCAGAACAATGCCGAGCTGAAGTTGGGGCAGCGCTCGAGCATGCTCGAGTACGATCAGGCGCTGGTTTGGGTGACTATGTTGTTGCTGCTGATTGGTTTGGTGATGGTCTACTCCGCCTCGATCAATCTCACTGAAACCAAGAAATACAAGGACGCATCAAGTCATTATTTTCTAATGCGGCAATCTGCCTATATTGTTATTGGGCTTGTCGTCGGTTTGCTCGCTTTCCGCATTCGGATAGAGCAATGGGAAAAAGTCGCACCGTATCTGTTTCTGGGCGCGCTGTTTCTGATGATCGTGGTACTGATCCCCGGACTCAGTAAAGACGCTGGCGGCGCACGTCGCTGGATCAGCATCGGGCCACTGCGGCTGCAGCCTTCCGAAATACTCAAGCTGATGATGGTCATCTATGCTGCGGATTTCACCGTGCGTAAGCAGCAATACATGCACAAACTAACCAAAGGCTTCCTGCCCATGGCCGGTGCCGTCGGACTTGCCGGTGGTCTGTTGATGTTGCAGCCAGATTTGGGTGCAGCCGGCGTCGTGGTTTGTATCGCGATGGGTATTTTGTTTTTGGGTGGATTCAATATCGTCTGGTTCGGCGGCATCGCAGGTGTCCTGGCCGCGGTATTCAGTCTCATCATCCTGTTCTCGCCATGGCGTCGCGAGCGCCTGACGGCCTATCTCGACCCCTGGGCTGATGGCAACGTACTCGGCAAGGCCTATCAGCTCTCGCATTCACTGATTGCCTTCGGGCGCGGTGAATTGTTTGGCGTTGGCTTGGGTGGCAGCGTCGAGAAACTGCACTATCTGCCCGAAGCGCACACCGATTTTCTAATGGCCGTTATTGGCGAAGAACTCGGATTGGCTGGTGTCTTGCTGGTTACCTTCCTGTTCTACTTTATTGTTCGTCGTGCTTTCGACATCGGCAGACAAGCTATTGCGACTGAAAAATTCTTTGCTGGTCTGGTTGCTAAAGGCATCGGTATCTGGATAGGTGTGCAGGCCTTCATCAACATGGGCGTCAATCTCGGACTGCTGCCTACCAAAGGACTTACGTTACCGCTGATGAGTTTTGGTGGATCCGGCATCGTCACTAATTGCATAGGCATCGCGATTTTGTTGCGCATAGATTATGAAAATAGAGTTCTCATGCGCGGAGGCCGCGCATGAGAACTCTATTTCGGTGCAGGCTAACTTTGCGCAGCAAAGTTAAGGACGCGTCAGCGTCCGGCCGGAGCCAGAACGCTTTATTGCGCGGAGGCCGCGCATGAAGCATCTCATGGTTATGGCAGCGGGTACGGGCGGGCATATTTTCCCTGGCCTTGCGATCGCTGACACCATGCGTGCGCGTGGCTGGCAGGTGTCGTGGTTGGGCACACAGCGCGGTATGGAGGCGGAGATCGTGCCACGTCATGGCCTTGCATTCGATGCGATTGATTTCAGTGGTTTGCGTGGCAAAGGTGTGATGCACACGGTGACCGGTGTTTTCAAACTCGCGGCAGGCTTTTTGCGCTGCAGAGCGATTCTTCGTTCGCGTGCACCCGATGTGGTGCTCGGTATGGGCGGTTATGTGACTGTGCCGGGTGGTTTGATGGCTGCTTTGTTGGGCAAGCCGTTGGCACTGATGAATGCCGATGCTGCGCTGCTAATGTCAAACAAGGCTTTGCTACCGTTCGCGAGAAAAATTTTATTTGGTTTTGATGCCGAAGCGACAGCGGCCGGCGGTAAGGCGCAAGTCACCGGTAATCCGGTGCGCCGTGAAATCAGTCAGCTGCCCGCGCCAGCTGAACGTTATCGCGCACGATCGGGTCCGCTGAATGTGCTGATTATTGGCGGCAGTTTAGGCGCGAAGATTTTGAATGAAGTGGTGCCCGCAGCCATTGCAAAACTGCCTGCTGAGCAGCGACCCCGCATCGTGCATCAATCGGGCCGGGCTCACATTGCTGTATTAAAGGACAGCTATGCAAAGGCAGGTATCGATGCCGAGGTGGTGGACTTTATTGATGACATGGCTGCGCGCTATGCAGCGGCTGATCTGGTGATTTGCCGTGCCGGTGCGATTACGGTTACGGAATTATGTGCAGCTGGCGTGGCTAGTGTTCTCGTGCCGCTGGTGGTGTCGACCACATCGCATCAACGCAATAACGCGCAGTGGATGGAAAAAGGACAGGCGGGTATTCACATGCCGCAGCCGGACTTGAAGCCAGACACGCTCGCCACCTTGTTGCAGACACTGACGCGCGAACGCTGCCTGCAAATGGCTGAAGCCGCGTATGCGCAGGGAAGGCGTGATGCGAATGAAGCGATTGCGCTCGTGTTGGAAGAGCTTGGAAGATCATGAAGCATAAAGTCAAACACATACATTTTGTGGGCCAAGCAGCGTGGTCACGCTGCGCTTGTCCCTTGGCGGCGAAGCCGAAGCCGCCGGCAAATACGGTTATGCGTGTGGAGTGGTTTGCATGAAGCACAAGGTTAAACATATTCACTTCGTGGGCATAGGCGGGTCCGGTATGAGCGGCATCGCTGAGGTGTTGCTTAATCTCGGCTACACCGTGTCCGGCTCTGACCTGAGCAGCAATGCGGCGAGTCGGCGTCTGGCTGAGTTGGGTGCTTGCATATGTATTGGTCATTCGCCTGAAAACGTGGAGGGTGCAGACGCGATCGTCACTTCGACTGCGGTACAGCCGAGCAATCCTGAAGTACTCGCCGCACGTGCGCGTCATGTGCCGATTGTTCCGCGTGCGGTGATGCTCGCAGAGCTGATGCGACTCAAGCGCGGCATTGCGATCGCCGGCACACATGGCAAAACCACGACCACCAGTCTAGTGGCCAGCATTCTGGCTGAAGGTGGTTTGGATCCTACGTTTGTGATCGGTGGACGACTCAATAGCGTGGGCGCGAACGCCAAGCTAGGCGCGGGCGATTTCATCGTCGCCGAGGCAGATGAATCGGATGCGTCTTTCTTGAATCTGTCTCCGGTGATCGAAGTCATCACCAATATCGACGCCGATCACATGGAGACCTACGATCACAGCTTCGCCAAACTGAAGCAGGCTTTTATTGAATTCACGCAGAGGCTGCCGTTCTATGGCGTCGCTATCTTGTGTATCGATGACGCGAACGTACGCGAAATCATGCCCTTCATTTCCAAGTTGGTGATGACTTACGGCTTCCATCCTGATGCGAATGTGCGTGCTATTGATGCGCGCGCTGTCAACGGCCATATGGAATTCACCGTCGTGCAAAAAGAATATCCACCGCTTTTGGTGAGGCTCAATCAGCCGGGTATGCACAACGTACAAAACGCATGCGCAGCCATTGCGATTGCGCGGGAACTCGATGTCGCTGATACGCACATACAAAAAGCGCTGCAGGAATTCACCGGTGTCGGTCGACGTTTTACCAAGTACGGCAAGCTCCCTTTACCTTCCGGTGGAAGTTTCTCATTGGTCGATGACTATGGACATCACCCGGTAGAAACTGCGGCAACGATTGCGGCAGCGCGCGGCGCATTTCCCGGTCAGCGACTGGTGCTGGCGTTTCAGCCGCACCGCTACACCCGCACGCGGGATTTATTTGAAGATTTTGTCAAAGTGCTTTCCACCGTGGATGTGCTGGTACTCGCCGATGTTTATCCGGCGGGCGAACAACCCATCCCCGCTGCAGATGGCCGCTCGCTGGCGCATGCGCTGCGTGTGGTCGGCAAGACTGAGCTGGTGTTTGTTGAAGATATCGCCGAGATGGCCGAGACGCTATTAAAGATGGCTAATGACGGCGACATCGTGATGACCATGGGCGCGGGTTCGATTGCGAATGTACCCGCACAGTTGCAACAATTGACGGCACAGGTGTCGGCATGACTGCATCACTGAACAAAGAATTCGGCAAGGTGGGTGTCTTGTTTGGCGGTCGTTCCGCCGAACGAGAAATCTCGCTCATGTCGGGCGCGGGTGTACTTAAGGCACTGCAGTCTCAGGGAATAGCTGCGCATGCCTTCGATCCCGCGCATCGCTCGCTGGCTGAACTCGCCGCAGAAAAATTTGATCGTGTCTTTATCGCGCTGCATGGCCGTTATGGTGAAGATGGCACGCTGCAGGGTGCGCTCGAGCAGCTCGGTATTCCCTATACCGGACCGGGTGTGCTGGCATCAGCGATTGCAATGGATAAGGCCATGACCAAGCGTGTCTGGTTGCATAACGGTTTGCCGACGCCCGACTTTGTGATGCTTGCAGCAGACAGCGACTGGGACGCGATTGCAAA